>JAWWPL010000338.1:0-5411 GCA_033850605.1 Blastocatellia bacterium
CAAACACTGGTTGATCCTGATCCAGTTTATAGAGGACTTCAAGAATCGCGGTGCGCACGTTTTCGTTAAGGTCTTCGCCGTTGGTCATCTCGCGCAGTGAGGGCGCTAAATCCGGCTGGGCTGCTACATTCAAGACACGAATTGCGCAGAGCCGCACCTCCTCGTCTTTGTGGTTCCGAATCGTGTCCAAAATAGGTTGCGTTTCATTAGCTTTGGCCAGCAACGAGAGGAGCGAGAACGCTTCATAAGCCTGGTGCCGGTCCTCACTGGCCAGGCGATTAACCGCCTGCGCAACCATTCCGGTGGTAATGCAGGCTCGCGCGACATTTCGCAAAGTGTCGGCGTCCGCGATTTCCATCACGCGCACATACGCATCAGCCCGATCAAAGCTAAGCCCGCTTAAGGTACGAGCGGCGGCTGCACGGACTTCGCGCGAGGGGTCGGCCAGAGCGATGAGTATCGTGGGGAACACTGATTCATGATCAATCGAGCCGAGGCCGCTGACCGCCGCTGAGCGGATGCTGGATTCGGAATCGCTGAGAGCCACTGAGGAAAGCGCCGCGACCGCACGTTGGACCGGATGCGATGCGAGTTCACTCACGGCCTGTGCCCGCATATGTTCGTCAGGATTGGCGAGGTTGCTCAAGGCCTCGGTTAGCGCAACGTCCTCGTCTCCTTCCGGCAGATCTTCCCGAGCCAGAAAGGATCCCAGTTCCCGACTTTCGGCAGCGGGGCTGCCGTCGGCAAGCAGGGACTGCTCGGAAGACGACGCGTCCAGATATCCCAGACTCTCGACCGAACAAGCGCTAAGGGTTTCGCTCAGCAGGGACGCGGGTATGTCCGTATGGCGGCGCGCGATATCGAGCAGGGCTCCGATTGCCGCGGGCATTTTTAGGGCGCCGAGACTGGCTACGGCCTGGTTGCGCACCACTGAGTCTGAATCATGCAGCGCTTCAATCAGGAACGTCAGAGAGCTTGGCGATCCGATTTGGCCGAGGATTCGAGCTGCGGATGATCTTTCCCAGGCATCTCGACCCATTAACATCATCGCGCTCTGCCGAGCGACAAATCCATATTCTTCGAGGGCCTCGCGGGCGAGTGCGCGCGCCTCCGAATCGTTATCCCAGGATTCCAACGCTTTGACCAGGGATGCTTCAATCGCCCGACGGTCGTCCGGCGCGCGTGAGGCCATAACATCCATGCGGTGAGTTTTGCCCAAAACCAGCTTTCCCACTTCCTGATCGATTCGATACGCTCCATAGACCGAGGCGTCGACCTCGACCGGATTAGGTTTCTCCCAGGCCTGAGAACCTTCGACGACTGGTGCACGACGTTCGTGGAGAGTTGCCGGCTCAACGGGCGCGCGAGGTGTCGTCGGCTGAGCTTTCTCTGAACGAGCAGCGCGTTCCGGAGATTTGAGGGCCGCAGACTTAACTGCCGGTGACTTAACGGGACTGTTGACATCGATCCCTTCACTGGACGGGCGCCGTTTTCTGTAGACGACCAGACCGAGCAGCAGCAATACCATGATGATCGTGCTATAGGTCCAGGGCGACAGCAGCGACTCGTCTGCGGCTGCCTCCTGGATTGCCGCATGGGCCGTACCTGACGCGCACAAAAGAAAGAATGCTCCGGCGAGCAACGCGACTGTCGTTCGGGGCGATGGGCTCAGGGTTGAGGTTGGATTCTGTTTTGGCATGACGTTGACCATTCTGTTTTGGAATCTCCGGTCATATGCGGGCGTGCTTGCCTGAGAATGTTTTCCGGAGTACGGAATTATTCTTTCGGTATGGGGCCTTGGTGAGAAGGCGAGGGTAGTGCTATTCGGCGTCGGTGAATTTGTATCCGATGCCCCAGACGGTGAGCACCAGTTGGGGGTTATCAGGGTTTTCTTCGATCTTTGCTCGCAGGCGATTAATGTGGGAATCAATCGTCCGGTCGTATCCTTCGTAGGAGTAGTCCCAGATTTTCTCGAGCAGATACTTGCGCGGGAAAACGCGTCCGGGATTCCCGGCAAATAGCCTTAAGAGATCAAATTCCTTAGGTGTCAGTTCTACGTGCCGCTCTGCGATGGTGACTTCGCGTCGTATTGGGTCGACGCGCAGACTGCCGCGAACGATGGTGGTTTCGTCTTTTCCATCACCGTTGGTCATGACCGCCCGGGCCCGTCGCAGCACGGACTTAATGCGGGCTTCGACCTCTCGCAAACTGAATGGCTTAGTGATGTAATCGTCGGCTCCCATTTCCAGCCCCAGGACCTTGTCGACTACATCATCCTTAGCGGTGAGCATGAGAATTGGCATTTGGGGGTGCTTCTGTCGCAGTTCCTTACATACGGCCAGCCCATCCATCTTTGGTAGCATTAGATCTAGTACCACGACATCCGGACGGCTTTTGACCGCGGCTTCAATCCCGGCAAGGCCGTCAGGAGCGGTGCTTACCGTATACCCAGCTCTCGAGAAATATTCCTCGATTGCGGTGGAAATATTTTCGTCGTCTTCAATGATCAGCAACGAGGTTTTTGGTGCGGGCGCAGCAGCGGCTCCTGCGGCGTCCGATGAGTGAGAATGGCCCTTCTCCCCATTAGTGTGATTCAACATTAACTGTTTCCCTCTAGGCGAGAAGGCATTTCGGGGGTGGTACGCACCGCGCAGGCAGGTGCGCTTTCAGGTAGGACTATAGCAGGACACGGCGTTTCAACTCAAGCCTAAAGTTTTCCGGGGTGACGTAAATTGGCACCTACGGCCGCAGCGGCGCCCGGCGAACCGTGGGGTTCCAGGAGCGGTCCGGATCGCTTTGTCACGAAGCCGGCTTGGGGGGAGAAACCTTCGCCCGCAGGCGAACCTCGAATCCTGACAGCGCCGCGATAAATCGGGGTGGTGTGCCCGCGGTCTTACTCAGCTGCTGAAATACTGCCAGACCGCGATCGTCACCGAGCGAGACCATGGCCTCGGCCGCGCCGGCAAACAACGCAAAATTGCGGCGGTCCAGAGCCTCGGTAAGTTGTGTATTAAGAATCGGAAAGACGCGTGGATCATTTTTTCCGGCACTGCCGATTAGCGCCAGCGCGGCGATGCGCACGGGGTTTGGATTTCCGGCGACGTAAAACTTAAGGCCCAGGTCGAGACCGCGTGGGTCGCCCAGCGCTGCCAATCCATTAAGTCCCGAGGCTCTGATCGTGTCGCGCCATGAGGCTTCCTCCGTCAACTTGCTCAATGGCTCGAAGGCCGCTGAGCTCTTCGTTTGACCCAGGGCCAGCGCGGCGGCCCGGATCACTGCATAACTCCGGTCAGAGATGAGCGCCAGGTATGCGTCCGCAAGAGTTGAATCCTTCATGGCTGCAAGGGATCCGACTGCCTGAGCGCGAACCCGCGCGTCAGTATCTTTCGTTGCAGCCAATAGTTCTGCCTTTGTCTCTTTGACGCCGGTGAGTGAGACGGCCGCCTCCAGACGCGTTCCCCAGAACTGGTCCTTCGTTAACGCATCAGTGAGTCCACCGATGATTGCTTGCCGATCGTCGGGACGACTCTTGCCATCGTTCAGCCGCGTCCTTAGTTGTTGTAATGCCCAGATACGGCCCAGCACGTCCTGGTCGTGGGCCAGTTGATACGCCAGCTGTCCCGTGGTCTTGTCGAATATCAACTCTTTGATTAGTGTGCCGCCGTAATCGAAGTTCACCAGCAGCGGTTCTGAATCTACTGAGAACCTGAATGACTGCTCCTGCGTTGCATCGATCTGCACCCGTTCGATGCGGTTGCCGCTAGCGGTGGCAATCTCAATGTCTACGGGAGTTTGAAAAAGCACCACCTGAGGATATTGGGATTCGAGGTCGAGCAGCTGCTCCTGCCTAACCCGTATGACCAGTGTCTTTTTCGCTGCGTCATAATCCTGAGAAACGCGAAATACCGGATGGCCCATCTTGTAAAGCCACTCGTCGAAGAACCAGTCCAGTGGCTGACCAGTGGTCTCTTCAATGGCGATGCGAAACTGACTGGTCTCGACCGGTTGATGCGCGTACTTTGTCAGGTAATGATTGATCGAGCGCCACCAGTTGTCCTCTCCAAGGTAGGTGCGCAGCATATGCAAGACCGCGCCCCCTCGCGGATAAGCATAGGTGTCAAAGACCGCGTCGGGGTTGGAGTAATTCTTCGTAACGATGGGCCGCCGCTGACCGCGGTTCCAGGCTTGATAGTAGGCATCCTGGTTCGCTTTGACGTCGAGATACAAAAAGTCGTCGTGTCCCAAATGGTGCTCGTCCCACATCGCCTGGAAGTAGGTCGCAAAACTTTCGTTCAGCCAGATGTCCGACCAAGTGCGGCAAGTCAGGTAGTCACCAAACCATTGGTGCGCAAGCTCGTGAGATTGCAATCCATCCGTGTTCGAATCCAATTCCGTGCGGGCGTCGTGGATCATGTTGTCGGTTTGGGTAGTAGCGCTGATGTTCTCCATGCCGCCGCCAAAATCTCGCACGGTCGTCTGGGCATACTTGGCATAGGGATACTTCACGCCGGTCTTTTCCGAAAAGAACTTAACCATCTCGGGCAGACGCGCGGCCGTGACTCTTCCTTCCTCGACTTCGTTTCGATAGACGTTGGTTACGATGGGAATGCCGTCATAATCGGCGGTTACCGCGGCAAATTCGCCCACGATGATTGAAGTCAGATAAGTTGCGTGTGGTTCGTCGATCTTCCAATCAAAAGTGCGCGTGCCGTCGCCGTTTTCCTTTACCTCGACCAGTTTGCCGTTCGAAACCACACTCAGCGGCTTTGCTACCGTGGCCACAATCTCAGAGGTGGCAAAATCGTTCGGATGGTCAAAACAGGGGAACCACAGATGATTAGTTTCAGCTTCACCCTGGGTCCAGATCTGTCGCGGCCGGGTCGGATCGTCGGGGCGCGGCTTGATGAAATTCAGTCCACCGCCGCCGAGTCCGGCCCGCCTTTCCGGGGGTGGTTGGTTGGTGTGATAGGAAATTACCACTGTGAGCTCTTCTGACGGTTGATAGGCCCGGTCGAGAAGAACGGAGACCTTCGCTTTGGTTACGTCGTTTTCGAACTTGAGCGGCGTGCCCGATGCCAGCGCTGCGCCGGAGATGCTCATGTTAGCGCCGTCGAAATCTACCCGGCGCAAGTCCTTGACGACAGGCGCGAGCGTAATGGTCGCGGTGCCGATCGCCTGCTCCTGATCCCAATCGAAACGCAGGTCGAGCTTGATGTTACGCTGGTCGTAGTCGTGCGGAGGAATGTACTGGGGCGGTGGAATTTGCTGCCCCGCGCGCCGGGTCGGCGGTTGAGGCGTCTGACTTTGTGCCGGACTGAACCCAAAGTGCGCGGGGAAAAACAAGAAGCCAACGACCAGCAGAAGCTTGATCGCGACTCTGCCGGATAGATTGCGTGATTTCATTAATATCT
>JAWWPL010000362.1:0-13650 GCA_033850605.1 Blastocatellia bacterium
TGGTCGCGATTAACAAGAATGACAGCTCGTCGTATTCGATCACCGGGCTCAATGCGGCTCTGCCGGCCGGAACCTACACTGACTATCTTAACGGCTTGCTGGGCGGTTCTTCGATCACGGTAAGTACCGGATCAGGAGGCAACAACCCGGTGACGAACTTTACCCTACCGTCACACACCGTTGGTGTGTGGCAGTTTACCGAGGGCTCTGCGCCTCCTGAGGTCGGCTCGATTGGTCCTACCTCCGGACAATCAGGCGTGAAAGTGACAATCGCCGGCCGTAACTTTGGCTCGACTGCGGGCAGTGTGAAGTTTGGCACGACGAGCGCCACGGTCAACTCGTGGACGCCGACACAAATCGTCTGTACCACACCATCAGTCACCAATGGCGTATACAACGTTGCCGTTACCAATTCGTCGAGTCAGGTTTCAAATGGCATTCAATACACGGTGCTCACGGCGAAACTGATTCCGGTCACGTTCACGGTCAACAACGCATCGACTACACAAGTCGGCGACTACATTTTCTTAACCGGCAACACGGTCGAGCTTGGCAACTGGACTGCAACCTGGGACGGCGCAGTTGGACCGATGCTGACGCCCAACTATCCGAACTGGTTTCTCAACGCGAGTGTGCCGGCCGGTCAAACCATCCAGTTCAAGTTCATAAAAATTGCCGCCAACGGTACGGTGACCTGGGAAGCAGGCAACAATCATCAGTACACAGTACCAACCAGCGGGACTGGATTTGTGAATGTGAATTGGCAGTACTAGGAGTGCGTTGCGGAAATGAGCTCTCTCGCCCCTTCAGGGCGAAGAGACTCCTAATAGACTTGAAACCCAGGGTGGCGCGCGCAAGGCGCGCTTACCCTGGGCTACTTTATCTCACGCTTTCAGCGTGAAGACTACGACGGAAAGCCGCGCTTCTTCATCAACGCTTCAACTTTCGGATCGCGGCCGCGGAAGTTCCGATAGGCTTCGGCCGGATCGATTGTGTTTCCTACTGAGAAGATGTTTTTCCGCAGCCGCTCAGCGACTTTCTTGTCATAAGGGCCGCCGGCTTCGGTGAATGCGCCGAAGGCGTCGGCAGTGATTACGTCGGCCCAAAGATAGCTGTAGTAGCCGGCTGAATAACTGTCGCTGGAAAACACGTGCATGAACTGCGGCAGGCGGTGACGCAGAACAATCTCGCGCGGCATGCCCAGTTCAGCCAAAGCCTCTTTTTCAAAAGCACGCGGATCGATCTTCCTATCGCCGGCGGTATGTAACTTCATGTCGAGCAACGCCGCCGCCAAATACTCAACCGTGATGAAGCCCTCGTTGAAAGTCGCCGAGCGCTTAATCTTGTCGACCAGTTCCTGGGGGATTGGCTTGCCGGTTTGATAGTGCACGGCAAATTTGTTCAGCACTTCGGGCGTCGACAGCCAGTGTTCCATCAGTTGCGAAGGAAACTCAACATAGTCGCGCGCGACCGCGGTCCCCGATAGCGAAGGATAGGTGACATTCGAGTTTAGACCATGCAGCGCGTGTCCGAACTCATGAAACATCGTCGAAGCGTCGTCCCAGGAAATCAGCAGCGGTTCGCCCGGCTTTCCTTTGACGAAGTTCGCGTTGTTAGAAACGATCGTGGTGATCTCGCCGTTGACCCGCTCCTGAGTTCGATAAGCATTCATCCAGGCGCCCGAACGTTTGCCCGCGCGAGCGTAGGGATCAAAGTACCAGAGCCCGATCTGTTTCCCTGAAGTCTTGTCGGTGACTTGCCAGACGCGAATGTCCGGGTGGACGACGGGAACGTTTGTCGCCGGGGTGAAGTTGAAATTGAAGAGCTCGCCGGCGACCCAGAAGATGCCCTCGCGCAACTTCTCAAGCTGCAGGTAAGGCTTTACCTCGTTCTGATCGAGATCGTATTTCGCCTTGCGCACACGCTCTGCATAGTAGCGATAATCCCAGGGTTCGATCTTAATCGCCGAACCCTCTTTCGTGGCTAGCGCCTGCATGTCCGCCACTTCTTCGTGGACGCGTGCGACTGCCGGTTTCCAGACAGCCATCATCAACTCCATAGCTCGTTCCGGCGTTTTCGCCATCGAGTTTTCCAGACGCCAGTGCGCATGTGTCGGGAATCCGAGTAGTTTGGCGCGCTCGGCCCGCAGTTGCAGGATCTGTGTGATGGTTGAGTTGTTGTCGTGCTCGTCGCCGTTATCGCCGCGCATGATGAACATGCGCCAGACTTTTTCGCGGAGGTCGCGACGGTCAGAGTAAGTGAGGAAAGGATCGACCGACGAACGTGTGTTAGAGATCAACCAACCTTCTTGTTTCTTGGTGGTCGCAGCCGCCGCGGCGGCGTCGCGCACGGATTGCGGCAAACCCGCAAGGTCGGCTTCGCTCTTGAGTGCGACAAACTGGCCATCTTCCTCGGCCAGCACGTTCTGACTGAATTTAGTGAAGAGGCCGGCGAGTTGCTGATTGATTTGCGAGAGGCGCGCCTTATCCGCGGTGTTCAGTTTCGCTCCGGATCGAACAAAGTTGGTGTAGTCCAGCCAAACCAGACGTTGCTGCTCTGAATTCAGTTTCTTTTTGTCCGGTGAGTTATAAACCGCTTCGATTCGTTTGAAGAGAGCTTCGTTCTGAGTGATCTTATCGCTAAAAGCGGCGAGCTTCGGCGCCATCTCACGCTGTACAGCCTGAAATTCCGGTCCGGCCATTGTCGAACCCCAGACACCATAAAGCGTCGATACGCGATCGAATGTTTGGCCGGCGCGCTCCATGGCGACAATGGTGTTCTCAAACGTCGGCGCGGCGGAATCATTCGCGATCTTATCTATGTCGGCAAGGTTCTCGTTAATTGCCGCTTCGAGCGCAGGCTTGAAGAGAGCCACCTGCACCTTATCAAATGGAGGGACTCCGCCGTAGGGCCCTGCCCAACTCGCCAGGAGTGGGTTCGGTTCCGCATTGTTAGTGGCGTGTGTGGTCATGCCGTTCGGCGTGCTCAAACGATCAGCGACCGCCGAAGCGATCAAGGCGGTGGCGAAGAGCAGCAGCAGGCTGCGAGTGATCGAGTCGCGCATAAGATTGATTGTCCTTTGTATTGAACTTCACGACGCCTTCAAGCGGCGGGAGATAGAAATCGCGCGCTCAGTATATTGGCCAAAGACGATAGTTGTACAGGAGCGTGATGCCGAACGGCCCAGGCCAAATCCGAAGCGGCCACTGAGGCCGGCTGTGCCGCTTGATGTGCGGAAAGGCTCTGCCTTCCGAGCGGTCCTCAATTACTTTGGGCTATGCCCGATTGTGGGCGCAGCCCCATTAACAAACACGCGGTAACGGAAGGCCTCTATGCTTTGCCTCAAAAGTCACAACTATCCCGAGTCGGATCTATTTTGGTTCGAACTAAACACGAAACTCGTTACTGCCCCAATCGACTTTTGAGGCAAAGCTGCGTTGTGCTGCGGCATAGCGGTCAGCGAGTTAGAGTGCGGGGGCATATCGGACTCAACCGGCGCCTTTATTGCTGTGCCAAACCTTCTTCTTGACACTCTTCTTCCGGCGTTTGACTCCGCGGCGGGGCGGAAGCTTTTTCGGATCGCCCGTGGCCGCCTTCTTTACCTCGCCGCCTTCATCTTCGGCAATCTCGGTCAATGTTCGCTTGGTCAGCACTGAGTAAGGCTGAGTTTCGGTTATGTCCTCGTCATCTAAGGCGTACTCGTCGCGGTGCTTCATCAGGAGCCATTGCCGCTCGCGTGTGCGCACCAGCACGAACGATCCTTTCAGCTTTTTACCCAGCACCGTGAATTTTAGTTCGCCTTTCGCGAGCGCCCGCGAAACGTTGTCGGTATTCTCCGGCGCGTAGACGCCAAAGTCCCAGACCATAACGGTGCCGCCGCCGTATTCGCCTTCCGGAATCACGCCTTCAAAGTCGGCATAGTCGACCGGGTGATCTTCGACCTGCATGGCCAGGCGTTTTACCTTCGGATCCATCGGCGGACCTTTCGGCACGGCCCACGATTTCAGCACACCGTCGGCTTCGAGACGAAAGTCGTAGTGCAACTGCGTGGCCCGATGCTTTTGCACGACAAAGATGTTGCCAAATTCAGAAGACTTTTTCTCAGGACCGGGCTCGGGGGTTTTGTGAAAGCGGCGTTTCTTTTTGTAGTCAGATAAGGAAGCCATGGGGTTAGTTTCAGGTTTAAGGGTTCAAGTTTCAAGCTCTCAGGGAGTATTCGAAAGATCTTCTAAACGCAAAGGACGAAGAGGAATGCAAAGAGTACGTTTGGAGTGCGCCGGCAGAGCGAAGCGGCGACGGCGCTTCGGATGTCCGACAAACTTCAGGATACTCTGAACAAGGGCCTTCGACGCGTAGCGTTGGTATGAGTTTAGCCCGGCGTTTCAACGCCGGGATCAGGTGGTGAGCTCGTCTCGTCGCATAGCGACGAGTGAATTCGCCCTAATTTCAGGCGTCGCGATGCGACGCGAATACTTCGTTGGCCTTGTCCCGGCCTTGAAAGGCCAGCGAAGTAGTACAGGCTGCCAGCCTGTACAGTAAACCAGGAGCACAGGCTGGCAGCCTGTGCTACATCTTACGTCTGCGGCACCGGCTGCGGCTGTGCAAAAGCGGGCAGCGGTGTCAGCACTCGGCCGGAAGGTACGCAAAGGACAGGAGAAAACTCAGATCGATGCTACGCGTCGAAAGTACTTGTTCAGAGTTTCCTTCAGTTTGTCGCTACTCTATCTTCTGCTCAACTTGAAGCGACAAACCGAAGGTTGTCGGACATTAACAGCCGTGTCTCCCGATAGATCTGGGTTGCCACCGCACTCCAAAGTTCGCCCTACCGAGTGGCGCCCGCGGCTTCGGCTTTCTCTCCGAACAACTCATTCTGAATTGGATCGAGGCCCAGGACCTCGCGTACACGAGCAAAACTGCGACGGTGAATAGGTGCAGCGCCGAGTTCTTTCAACAAACGGCAATGCTCCGGCGTGGGATAGCCTTTGTGCGTGGCAAAGTTATAACCGGGATGCACGGAGTCAAATTCAGCCATTAGCGTGTCGCGAGTGGTCTTGGCGATGATCGAGGCGGCGGCGATACTGGCTGACAGTGTGTCGCCTTTAATAATGCCGCGTTGCGGCGCGACACAATGCGGAATGCGACGCGCGTCAACCAGAATAAAGTCAGGCTGTGAGGTCAGGCCTTCCACTGCTCGTCGCATGGCGAGGAGACCGGCATGATAGATATTGAGCGTATCAATCTCTTCAACTTCAGCGCGGCCCGCACACCAGACGACGGCGTCCTGTTTGATTTGCTGCGCCAGTTCATCGCGCACCGCCATGTCGAGAATCTGTTTCGAGTCATTTAAGCGGCGAAGCTTGTAGTTGCGCGGCAGGATCACGGCGGCGGCAACCACCGGCCCGGCTAGTGGCGCCATCCCGGCTTCGTCTACGCCGGCGATAAAGGTGAAGCCCTGGTCCCAAAGCTCTATTTCGAAACGCAGAAGGTTGTGCAGACGCTGGCCTTCAGCCCGATTCTTGCGCCAACGCTCGCGAATCTGCCGGGCCAGATGGTGCGCGCCGTGACGTTCATCGGATTCAAGCGCTTCAACCAGGCCTTTGGGAACCGGGCGCGCGCGATCGACGAAACGCTCTTTGAGTTCAGGGATCGATTTAGCAAGAAGTTGATCGAGTGACATAAAAAACGTTTCAGAAGCCCGACCGTCAGGGAGGGCAACTTGCGAATGATACCCTCGCCGCCGCGCGGGCTTCTGATACTAGCGGCTCCCACGCAGGGCATCAAGCGAATCTTGATCCAAAAGGTAAACATTGGCGGCCGGGGTGGCGCCCACCGCGATCGAAAACGCCGGCTCACCGGCTCCGCGCAGACGCGTCAACATTCCCTGATTTGTGAAGTAGGTGCGCCCGCGCGCATCGATCACGAAATCGCCGGGCGTCAACTTTTCCAGCTCCGCGGGATCCGATAATTCAACGCAATTCAGATCGGGACGGTTTGCGCGTTGTGCGTAATACGCGGCAACCGCGGGAATCTCGCTCGCGACACGCGCGTTGGGCCGGGCACGCTTTGCCAGTTCGGTCATCGCGTCCTGCATATAAGCGTCGTAAAACTCGTCTTGCGGAAAATATTTCCCCGCTTGCGCCGGGCCGCCGCCAAGCACGCTCATGTAAAGACGATAATGCGGCGCGGCCCCTACGGCCGACCATAAAGCCGAGACGATGACCAGCGAGGCCAGTGCGGAACGCGCATAAACTTTTATGGCTGAAATCCCGAATACGCGCGCGCAAAATCTACTCAACCGGCGGGCGGTGAACTGAATTCCGATGCCCGCGATAATCATGATTGCGGGCAAGACAGAAGTAATGTATCGGGTAAACTTGCCGCCCGGAAACATGAAACCCAATCCCCAAAGAGTCAGCCATAGCAGCAGGAAATAGCGGCCATCGCCGACCTTTCGCCGGAACAGTAATCCCACGCCCAGCACAAAGCTGAGCAAAGTCAGGACCGGCATTTTGGTAAAGATCAGGATCAGATAGAAGTACCACGGCTCGCCTCTTAACCAATCCTGAAAGCGGTGCGGATAGAGTCGGCCCAGGAATTCGTAACTGTCGTGGCCCATGTTCCGGTAGCTGGTGAAATTCGACATTGCTTTCCACGAGCCGGGCAAAAAGATTATCGGATTAAAGATCAAAAAGGCGACCCCCATCACGAAAAAGAATTTCAGGAAACGCTTTTTTCCGATTACCCATCGAGTTTCCGGAATTCTTTGGAAGATGTAGTTGTAGGACACGCTGATCCCCAACATGACCGGCGGAACATACTTTGACGCGAACATGGCGCCGAAGGCTACGGCCGTGGCCCAATAGAAAGGCTCTGGCCGGCGCTGCGGCTGGCTTTCGGCAACGCGCTGGCCGCGCAGCCAAAAAACGTTGGCGAGCAGGAAAAAGAAGATTAGAAAAGTATCTTCCTTGGCGATCCGATTAAAGCCGATCGCCAATGGATCGAAAGCCCACAAAGCGGCGGAGATCAGGCCCACCTCAGGGCCAAACAACTCAGCGGCTACCAGGAAGATCAACACCGCTGTAAGAGACCCAAACAACGCCCCGGGAACTCGCACCGAAGTTTCCACCGGTATGTTGAGATTGGGACGTCCGGTAACGAGCGAAGTCTGGTTCCACTTTTCAGACACGATTACGCTGACTGTCAGCAGGGCCTTCATCACGAAGGGATGCTCGCCGTTTGCTCCCGTGGGATGGCCCTGAGCGCGATATTCATTAACAGCGTTAAGCTTGTTCAACTCGTCGTCGCTCAGTCCTTCACTGCTCAGTCCGTTGAGGCGAAAGCCAAAACCGACCAGCACCAGAACGCTGAGAGCTGTAACTATTAAGACCCGACTGACGGAATGCGTGCCGGCGCCCGCGAACAGTTCGGGTCTTAGGCCGGCAGTGACAACAGGCAGGGCAGGGAACGACAAATCTTAAGATCCTCCACGAACGGAAAAGCTTAACTTTAATCAGGCGGCTGGGCAACTTCGTCGCGTGACATGACTATGACTTCGTGATCAAGCTCGGAGTGATTAGAAGTGGAGAGTGCTTTTCTATGTTGAGAGATTTTTTTGCCAGTCAAGACGGTCCACGAAAATACAGGAAGGGAGAAGTTCTGTTCGCGCGATTTAGTGTGGATGAAAATCGCAAGCCTGACCCCGGTCGGGTCTCGATGCGGGGCAGTAGCGTGACCGTTAGGCGAGCTTCATTAATGCACCTCCGAGCCCTCCCTAACGGTCGGGCTAATGCCCCGGAGATTGACGACAGGCTCTTACCCCACTACCTTCCCCCCAAAGAAGCTTGCAATTACCGCACAAATCAGCGAATATGAGCGCTTGATTTTCAGCCCCGCCCATTCGTGTGCTTGGACGCTTTGAACGCGAAGGGCTTTTGTCGAAATTTCAATATTCAGTGGAGAAATAAGAGATATGCCACCAGAATTAATGATAGAAAATGCTCCGGCTTCGTCTGCGCCGCCATCCAGGCTCGATCAGAAACTTCATCAGATTCTCTATAAGCCTGAGACGCGCACCACGCTGCAAGAGAGGCAAGAGCTGGAAGTTCTGCCGGAACCGCTGTACCCAATTCATCCTGACCCCCAGCCGATGTCCAAGTCTGAGTATCAGAAGCTGAACGCGATCCGCACCTGGAAGACGTGGGGTTCTCCTTATTTCAAATCACGCTGGTACAAGAACGACCTGCGGCCGATCATTCCTTATCTGTTCACTGAGTGGAAGTGCAACCTGGATTGTCACTACTGCTGGTCTTATAACAACAAGGTCAAAGGCATGACCGAAGACACTGCCAAGCGCTCGATTGATTGGCTCCATTCAATCGGCTCGCGCGTGTTGGCGTTGATGGGTGGCGAGCCGCTACTGCGGCCAAAATTCATTCACAAGATCGTCAACTACAGTGCGAAGAAAGATATCTTCGTCTACCTGCCCACGAACGGACGCCTGATGAAGCCCGAAGTGATCGATCGCCTCGGCGATGCTGGTATTGCCACCGTTAACCTGGCGGTTGATTCAGTCAAGGACAGAAAGTCTCTGCCGAAGGCGCTGGATCCGATTCGGCCTTACTTTGAATATCTGGTGAAGCGGCAGCATCACTATGGCTACACCGTGATGTTCAATATCAATATCTGCCGGAACAACATGGACGACGTCAAAGAGTTGACAGAGATTGCTCATGACGCCGGCATTGCGACCGACTATCACATTAACGAAACGCCGATGATGGAGCAGGACCACTTCAAGCATCTGGATGAGAACGTTACTTATCTGACGCCGGATGACTGGTCGAAGGTCGATGATCTGCTGGCTTATCTCGACGACAAGCGGCACAACGAAGGCTACAAGATGGTCAACCAGAGCAAGCACATGCAGGAAATGAAGAAACTCATGCGCGGGGCCGTGCCGCCCTGGGATTGCCGCGCGGGTCAGAACTCTCTAATCATTCGCACGGATGGAACCCTGGCGCCGTGCTTCCCGATGTACTCAGCCACTCATGACTGGGGCACGATTGAGAATCCAAAGTTCGACCACGCCCAATTGGACGAGATGAAGAAAGAGTGTTCGACGCACTGTCTGTCGACCTGCAACTACATTCTCGCCCACTGCTATGACACCAAGCGCGTGTTGAAGTGGGTCGCCAAGCAAGCCATGCACGGCTTCAAGGGATCAAGCGACACGATTCAGTAGTTCGACCCCCGTTCGAGCAATTGCGGGCCCGCGATGAGAGTCGCGGGCCCTTTCTTTTTCCGGCAACCCGCGCTCCTCATTGACTCTCTCCTGTTCCGGCGCTCGTCTTGCTTAGTATTGACCGTGTGTTTCGCGTCTGGCTGGATACCCCCGCCGCTAGCAATAGAAATCACCACTTTCGAAAGCATATTCCCAAAGGACAAAGGCCTGACCGGGCAAAACGCCGCGCCGTTACGGGCCAGACCGGCCCGTATGCCGACCCTCGACATGATCGTGAACAAAATCAAGACAGCGCCCATTCAACTGGAAGAGACTGTCTGGAATCCCACACCAGAGGCGCCGTTAGGGGACGAAGACTTATCGCAAGCGGCAACCAAAACCCAATCGCCTGAAGCCGCCCTGCATACCTCCGGCGCGAGCCATCGCGAGATTATCGAATGCGCGAGTGACGCTATCTATCGGACAGGTACCGACGGATACTTCACCTTCTTCAACCCCAGTGCCGCGGCGCTCGTTGAAAGATCGGTGGAAGAATGCGTGGGGCTGCACTTCCTGGAGCTGATCAGGGAAGACTACCGAGATCTGGCCGCCCATTTCTATCGGCAGCAGATGAAAGCCAGGGTCCCCCTCACCTACTTTGAATTTCCCGCAATGACAAGCGATGCAAGCGAGGTCTGGATCGGCCAGAAAGTGCAACTAATAATCGAGGACGGAAAAGTTGTCGAACTGCAAGCCATTGCCCGAGACATTACTGCCGGGAAGCAGATCGAAGAACAGCTACTGGAGTCTGAGCTTCGCTATCGGCTTGTATTTGAGGGAAACCCGCAGCCCATGTGGGTTTATGATCGGGAGCTGCTGACCTTTCTCGCGGTCAATAATGCTGCGGTAGAACATTACGGCTTTTCGCGTGAAGAATTTCTGACGATGACTATCAAGGATATTCGTTCGTCTGAGGACATTCCGGCTTTGCTGAATAGTATTTCGATCTCAACTGATGGATTAGACGAAGCCGGCACTTGGAAACATAAAAAGAAGGACGGCACGATTATCGATGCCCAGATCACGTGTCACAACCTGGCCTTTGGTGGTCGCCCCGGAAAGATGGTCCTGGCTTTCGACGTTACTGCGCGCAAGCAGGCCGAATCGGAACTCCTCCTCCACAAGGCCCGCTTCCAACAGTTGTTTGAGAAAACACCCATGGGCATCCTCATACTTGATGAACACGATTGCATAGTCGATGCCAACAAGAAGTTCGAGAGCATGTTCCAGTTCTCTCAAAATGAACTCCGCGGTGAAAATGTTAATCGCACCATCGTACCTGAAGCTCGCCAAGCCGAGGCCGAAAAGTACTGCTTCAGAACTCTTCAGGGCCGGGCCGTCGAAGAAGAGACGGTGAGGCAACGCAAGGACGGACGGCTCCTCCCGGTCAAGGTATACGGCGTTCCGATTATGGCGGACCAAAAAGTGGCCGGGAGGTTTGCAATCTATCTGGATCTTACGGAACAGAAACGGCTGGAAGAAGAACGGCAGGCCGTATTCGCGATCATTCAAGGGGCGATTCTGACTCTGGACCTGGCGGACCTGTTCCAGCTGGTCCATCAGTCGATCAGCCCCCTCCTTTACGCAGAGAACTGTTTTGTGGCGCTCCATGATCCCGTCACCGACCTGATGCGCTATGAGTTTTGGGCCGACGAATTCGATCCCTGTCCCGCTCCGAATCCAGTCGGCACAGGCTTCAGCGGTTCTATCCTCCGCACCGGTGAACCTATGTTGTTGAACCGGGCGCTGACGGACGAATTCGTGCGTCGCGGCGAAATTGAGAAGATCGGAACTACCTCGGCTTCCTGGCTTGGGGTCCCTTTGCGAACGCGGTCTCGCACGATCGGCGTACTCGTCGTTCAGCACTATGAAGATCAGCTTGCGTATGACCAGAAAGATCTGGAGTTCCTGATGTCAGTCGGCAGTCAGATTGCGCTGGCGATTGAACGCAAACAGGCTGAACAGGCGTTGCATGACGCAAACAAGCGAGCCTTGAAAGAGTACGAGCGATTGATCGAAAGAATCGCGGTCCTGGGTCAGACAGTGGGAAGCGCTCGCGATTTGACGACAATCTTTCGCGCTTTGCGGGAATTTGCCACCGCGTCGGTACCGTGCGATGGACTGATAATTACTCTTTACGATCGCGATAAGGAATCGCGCCGAGCCGCCTATTTGTGGACCGATGACAAGGAGTTCGATCCCGCGCTTCTTGGAGAAGTTGCGGTAAAGGACGGGTTGACCGGTAGAGCCATTCACTCCGGGTCAGTGATCATCGATAATGATTATCAGCCGACGAGGCGTGCCTACAAGCCGGTCATAGTCGGCGATTGCCAGGCCGAGCACGCTCCGCATTCGGCCCTCTCGGCGCCCATGACGGTAATGGGCCGGACCGTGGGGTGTGTCGAGGTGCAGAGTTACCAGAGGGAGGCGTTTAATCAGGAACACGTCACCGCCATGCGCATGGCCGCCAACCTGGCGGCGAATGCCGTTGAAAATATCGACCTGATCGAAAGGGAACAGGCCAAAGAAGAGCAGCTGCGGCAAGTCCAAAAGATGGAAAGCATTGGGACGTTGGCAGGTGGAATCGCGCATGACTTTAACAATCTGATGACCGCGGTCACCGGATATAGTGAGTTAGCGCTCAGGACGCTCAGCGCCGACCATCCACTTCGTCCCAAACTTGAGGTGATCAAAAGCGCCGGTGAACGCGCTGCCGGCTTGACCCGGCAATTGCTGGCGTTCAGCCGTAAACAAGTGCTGCAGCCGAAAGTTCTTGACCTGAACAGCGTGATTACCGGAATTGCGCAAATGCTGCCACGAGTAATCGGTGAACACATTGATCTGCGCTTTCGGCTGGGCGAATCCCTGGGCCAAATCAAGGCTGATCCAGGACAGATCGAACAAGTCATCGTAAATCTCGCAGTCAATGCGCGCGATGCCATGCCCACCGGCGGGTGGCTCACGATCAAAACCGAAAATATTCACTTTAAGGGAAGGTTTGGCCACGGTGATCTGACGATTGAGCCCGGACATTATGTGATGATGTCGGTTTCGGATACCGGGCACGGAATGGATCTCAAAACTCAATCGCATATCTTCGAGCCCTTCTTTACCACCAAGGACGTCGGCAAAGGAACAGGGCTTGGTTTGTCAACGGTCTACGGCATCATCAAGCAGAGCGGCGGCAGTCTTTGGGTCTATAGTGAAGTCGGAAAGGGGACCACCTTCAAGATTTACCTTCCGCGAGTGGATGAGATCGTTGAGCACGATCTGAACGAAGATAATGCGACTGACTGCAGAGGGCAGGAAACAGTGCTCCTGGTCGAAGACGAAGAGGTGGTGCGAGACCTGTCCCGAGAAATTCTAGAGACCTATGGGTATTCGGTACTGGTTGCGGCCAACGGCCGGGACGGACTCAGGGTCGGCAAGGAGTTTCAAGGCACGATCGATCTGGTCATTACGGATGTAATCATGCCGCTAATGAGCGGCCCGGAGATGGCTGAGGGCTTAAGGACCAGTCACCCGGGCACTCGCGTGCTGTTCATGTCCGGCTTTACTGATGATGCGATTGTGCATCATGGCGTTCTCGACGAAAGTGTGTCCTTTATTCAGAAGCCATTTTCACCTGAAGCGCTGGCTCGCAATGCACGCGAGATTCTGGATCAATTGCCGAGCACTTGATGCTTCAAAAGGAGGTGATTACTGGTTGGGGGGCCAAACCTGCTTGCCATCCTTATCGACATAGCCCTCGATCAATCCGTTCTTGGTCAGAGTCTCGATGCGGGCCAGCCCGCCTGAGAAGGATGATGCGTACCTGAAACCTCCCGAGATTACTGTCCTGCCGGTTTTGTCAATGAAGTAAGATTCGTCGCATTTTGAGACGGCGGCCAATCCTTCTCTGAATGGTGCGGCCGAATTGAGCACCGCCGCAACAATCATTTTGCCGGTTTTGTCGATGTAGCCATACATCATGGTCGAGCCGGCTCGGTTGCCCGCCGCATCCGCCGGACACCAAACTGTTTCTGCACTGCGGACTTTGACCGGGGCCAAACCCTCGCTGAAGTTTTCGGCGTCTTCGAATTTTGCTTCGATCACCAACTTGCCCGTACGATCCATGAACCCCCATTGGCCCCCGATCGAAATCGGCACCAGACCTTCTGAAAAGGAATTGCTCTTGGGCCCATAGTCGGCGGGAGGCGCCAGCTTTTTCCCGGTGCGATCAAAATAGGCGAGCGTTCCTTTCCAAAGAACGCCGGCCACGCCTTCGTGAAATCCCAGGGTTACATCCAACGGCACATCGAACACAAACCTTCCCTGATGATCGATGAAACCGCCGTGCTCACCGTCCTTCACTCCCGCCAGCCCTTCGC
>JAWWPL010000439.1:0-7679 GCA_033850605.1 Blastocatellia bacterium
CTAATTCCGTTAATTCGGACACCTCGAATTCTGATCAACTGCAACGATAGGCAAGGGCACTATTTTGTTTCGCTTCAAAGTCTGATTCAGTGCCGGCAACGTCTCGCTATTAATCTTTCGCCAACGCGCCAGATCATTCTGCAAAGCTACGCACGAGGGCGTGGCGTTCTCGATTATTGATTTTGCCGGACGGATATCACCGCTTTGAATCATGGTGACAAAGCGCGCTACGTCCCGATTGATTGCGCCAAAGCCCGGCGCGGTGTTTGTTCCGTCCTGGATCTCGCTGAGCTCTTTGTCGAGCGCCTGTAACGCATCGCTTAGTCCCTTTGTCTGCGAATTCGCCGGCAGGGCCTTCAGATCGGCAGCCAAGGCCGTGCGTAACGCGCCAACTTCGTTGTAAGAGTGATAGCTGCTATCCATCCAGGCATCAATCATCCGGGCGACGTCGAGTTGGGCTTCCAGATCAGCTTGAGAGACGTGCACACGTGGATCGAGCGTAACTACCAAAGATTGGCGGTACGTCCGGCCGTCAACTGTCAGAATGATTTTGTAGGTACCGGGCACCACCAACGGACCCGGCGGTTGATTCATCGGCGTCTTGCCTGCGATGGCGTGATCGGGAAGTGTGTACTCGATGTAGTCAATATGTCGGCCGCGAAAATTATAAGTCAGCGTATTCGGCGACGGCCATTGCATATTCCAGACAACGCGATTCAGGCCTTCGCTATTCGACAACATGGCCGGCTTTTCAAACCAGTAATCGGGTACGTTTCGCAAGCCGTTGTCCAAAGCCGGAAAGGCATTTGAATAGCGGCTGACTACATTCCCGCGCGGGTCGCGAATCTCGAGCGTCACGCGCGCCGTGTGTTTCTGATAATAGTAAATGACGGCGCCATCCGGCGGATTCTCTCCGGCCGGCAGGTCAGCAGAAAGTGGCGTGTCGGGATGATTATCCCAACGCGCGCGGACAGCAGTCGCCGGCTTGAACAAGTAAGCATTGCCACTCGTCATTTCAGCGCCGACTTGCCGCAACGGAGTCAGGTCATCAAGAATCCAAAGTCCGCGGCCATAGGTCGCCGCGACCAGGTCGCTCCCGTGAACATTCAGATCACGAACGGACGTTGTCGGCAGATCGAACTGCAGAGATTGCCAGTGATCGCCGCCGTCAAACGAGACGTAAACCCCGGTTTCGGTGCCGGCATAAACCAATCCTTTGCGCTCCGGATCTTCTCGGACTACGCGGGCGATGGCGGTGTCGGGCAATCCATTGACGATTTTCTGCCAGCTCTTCCCGGCATCATGAGTGCGGAAGATATTGGGGTGCGTATCACCAAAGGTGGCGGCGATGACATATGCGGTTTCCGGATCGACTGCTGAAGTTTCGATCAAACGGACTTCGCTGCGGCCCGGCAGTTCGCCTGGCGTGACATTGCTCCAGTGGGCGCCATCGTCTCGGGTAAACTGCACCAGTCCAGTGCTCGTGCCCACCCAGATTTCACCCGGCGCGGCTGCCGAGGGCGAGATAGCTTCGATAACTCCCTGATCGTTAGCCTGCGGATTCTTTGAAGTGAGATCGGGACTGATTTCCTGCCAGGTCTGTGCGCCGTCACTGGTCTTCATCACGTATTGCATGCCGAGGTACATCGTCTTGGGATCGCGCGGTGAGAAAACGAGCGGTGTTTCCCAGGTATATCGGTACTTCGCGCCCGGCCCAAACACGGTCGCAATTTGTCCTGTTGTTCGATCCAGTCTGAACACTGATCCATACCAGCCGACTGAATAGATCAGGTTCGAGTTCAAAGGATCGGGAGCGATGTAACCGCTCTCGAATGCTCCGGTCGAAAACCAATCGCGATAGGTGATCTGGCCAAAGTCGCTGCGGCTCAAAACCGCCACCGATCCACTGTCCTGCTGCGCGGCGTACAAGCGATAGGGAAACGCTTTGTCAGTCGTGACGTGATAGAACTGACCCGTAGGTTGAGTGAACCAATCGGTCCAGGTGTGGCCGCCGTCGACACTCACGATTGCGCCCTGATCGGAACCCAGAATCATTCGCTCTGTGTCGGCTGGATCGATCCAGAGCACGTGCTGATCTTCGCCGCTGGGCGCGCCCTTGTAAGACTCGAACGACTTACCGCCGTCGATCGACCGATACATTGAAGTCTGCATCACGTAAACCATGTCCGGGTTGCGCGGGTCGACATATATCTTGCCAAAGAACGTGCTGCCCGTAATCCGTGGGTCCTTTGTGCTGCGATACCAGTTGGCGCCGCCGTCGTCGGATCGGAAAAGTCCGGAGTTGATAATTGCATAGACGCGTTTGCCGCCAGTCGTGGGCGCCACCGCTAATCCGATCGTTCCCCGGCCTGTCTCAGGCAAACCCGTGCCGCTGAGTAGTTGCCAGGTCGCGCCCGCGTCAGTTGATTTGTAGATCAGCGATTCGCTGCCGAGCGCGCGCCTGAAATCCGGATCGATTTGCAGGTTATAAGTAGCCGCGTAAATTAGCTTCGGGTCGTCGGGAGCCGCGGCCATTTCAACCACGCTGGTCTTCTCATCCTTGAAAAAGACTCTGTTCCAGGTCTTGCCGCCGTCCGTCGTTTTGAAAATGCCGCGCGCCGGGCCCGCGCCGAAGTAATCGCGAGCTGAAACCAGAACAACGTCGGGGCTTTGTGGATCGACAATTATCTGGGAAATGTAACGCTCATCTTTAAGGCCGATGTTTCTCCAACTCTTGCCGGCGTCGGTTGATTTGTAGACGCCGTTGCCTACCGTCTCTTCGCCGGTGCCTACATAGATGATGTCCGGATTCGATGGCGCGAGCGCGAGGGCTCCGATCGAAGCAACATGAGCGTCGTCAAAGATCGGCTTCCAGACGCGCCCGCCGTTCGTTGTCTTCCAAACACCGCCACCCGGCGTGCCGAAATAATAAATCGCCGGCTTACCCGTGATCCCTGCGACACAGGTGACGCGCCCCGCGCGATGCGGGCCGACCAGACGCCATTTCATGGCAGAAAATGATTCAGGGCTGTATTGAGCTAGTGCGGTAGTGCTGATGAGTGCTATTGAAAAAAGAATTGACGACAAGCGCAGCGAGCAATTCATATTTAGGCCTCCGATGATGTTGAGGGAGTTTATCATCGGAGCCAATGGGGCAGTAGCCCGACCGTGAAGGAGGGCGTCAATTCCGAAACAGAATTTAAACGCAAAGGACGCAGAGGTCTTCGCAGAGGGCGCAAAGGGTTTTTCCTCTGCGTACCTTTGCCAAAACCTCTGCGCCCTCTGCGTAAAAGTTTTTCAGATTCCTATTTCACATCAGCCCAGGCCTTGCCCTCTTTGTAGTGCACAGTGGCCTCAGAGATTTTCGACAGGTCGAGGCTTTCCCATTCAATGGTGTGTTTATTTCCGTCAGCCACCTTCAGGTCCCACTTCACACTTTTCTCTTGATCGTCGAATGTGATTTTCACGCTTGCATCCGGGGCCAGCGTGTCCTGCCCCAGCACATTTTCTCCCCAGTTGTTCGAACTGTGCGGCGAAACGTAAAGCTCGTGAATCTCGACCCCCGTCTCGTTATGCAGAACAAAATCGTGCTTTCCCCCACTCGCTAAGGCCACGACTGCGAAACACATTGCGATTACGCTGAGCGCCGGCAGCATTCTTGATCTTGAAATGATTTCTTTAATATTCATAACTTTTAGTTCCTTCCCATTTGAAACAATTCAAAAAGGGAGACCTGTTCTCATACTCACGGCCTGTCTTTCAAGCACGCCGAGTAGTCTGTTTCAAAAACCTTAGCAATGATCGTTCCGCGGGATGCAAACTGGCGCCGCGATATTTCATTAGCTCTGTCAGGCTCAGGAAATGGCGATCGATCACTTGTCCTTTTTCGAAACTGGTCATGATCAAAGGGCATATGTAGGCGCTGCGGCAGACTGCGGGTGTGTTGCCCAGAGCTTCAGCAGTTTCCTTGATTGCCGCCACCAGCAGTCGCTTGTTGGCTTGTCGATTACCGTTCACTTGCGCTTGTACGCGGGCCAGGGCGCAAGCGCAGATCAGAGTCGCCGCCCAGGTGCGGAAATCTTTGGCGGTAAAATCTCCTGCCATAACTTCCTTAATGTAGACATTGATGTCGCGCCGCTTCACATCGACGAACGAGTCGTCCCTATTTTGATACTTAAACACGTCGCGGCCAGGCCGTCGCAGCAGCTCTCTGACAATCCGGGCGGTAGTGCGGTCGCGAAACTCGCGGTGCTGGCGGACTCCGGACTTGCCGGGAAAATCAAATATCACCAGGTCACCCTTAACCTTAACGTGTTTCGGGCGCAGCGTGGCGAGCCCATAGCTGCCGTTTTCATTCGCATAGACCTCGCTGCCGGGTCGAATAAAACTCATCGACAAAATCCTGAGAATGCTGGCCATCACCCGCTCTCTCGGGTAACCGCTCTGACGCAGATCTTTGGCGACCGCCTTTCGCATCGCCGGCAACTTATCGGCGAAGTCAATGAGCCTTTGAAATTTCTTTCTTTCCCGATGTCGAACATGGGAGTCGTGATAAATGTATTGCCAGCGTCCGGCGGCGTCCTTGCCAACTGCTTGCACCGCGCCAGAGGCGGCGGAATTGATGCAGACGTCTGTCCATGCGGGAGGAATCTTGAGCGCTTCGACCCGCGACAACTCCGCGCGACTGAGTTTTCGTCCGGCGGCATTGAGATAGCGAAAGCCTCGCGCGGGCGAGCCGGTTCGACGAATGCCTTTCGCACAAAGCTGTTCGACTCTGGTCATAGGTGTTTTCTCGATGCAAACATCACCGCCTGATGCTGGCTCAATGGCTCTGTTGCGAACCTTCCTGGGCTATTAGCTCACCCGTCGAGCGCTCGTCTTCGCCCTCGGCATGACGAATTCGCCTGAACTGTCGCTGCAGGCGATCGAGCTCTTCATCAGAGAGTGCTTCCAGATCGACTAGATGCGTGCGTGCTCCCTCGACGCCTCTAAGCAACTCATCGAGCTTTAGATGGATCGCCTTCGCGTCGCGGTTCTGCGTGTTTTGAATCAGGAAGACCATTAGGAATGTAATGATCGTCGTGCCGGTATTGATAACCAGTTGCCAGGTGTCGGAATAATGAAATAGAGGACCGGTTATCCCCCATACCAGGATAATCAGCACTGCCAGGATGAAAGCCCAGGACGAACCGACGAGCTGTGACGTCGCCTGGGAAAATTTTCTGAATAGTTCGTTCATTGATAGTCTCGGCTGGTTGAGTAACGGAAAACTAGAGTGTCACCTCGCGGCCCCTTTCGGAAACATAACTTTGTCGGGCATCTTGTTAAGTTCAGCGAGCAGCTTCCGGATCAGTCTGGTCTTCACCCGACCCGCTTCTTTGGGATGAACCAGGTAACGCACGATCGCGTCGATCCAGGTATTTGAGTTGACGCGGAACAAGACCGCCGGATGCTCGCGCACTTCCAATTGATCGACGGGCGTCTGGGCCAAAATCTCGCGGAACACGCGGACTTGCTTCATCATGTGCTCGCCAACCTCTTCTTCCGCGACTCGCTGCATCGTCTCGGCCACGAATTCCAGGTCGCTTTCATAGGCGACATTGAACTTCACTTCGTTCCAGATGTACGGAAAGAGCGGCCAGGTATAGTTGTAGACGGTCGAACTCAGCACTTTTGAATTGGGGAATTTGATTACCCGGCCCGACGGGTGATCGGTGGAAAGAAAGTCGCCGCCGAATTCCCACAGCGTGGTGTCCAGATAACTGACGTCGATAACATCGCCGGTAGCCTCGCCAATCTTAATCCGATCACCGACCCGATACGGTGTTCGAGCCAGCAGATAAATCCAACCGATGAAGCTGGTGATCGGAGTCTGCAACGCGAAGCCGAGGATCAGCGAGAGCAAACCCAGCGAAACTACCGCCGTGTACCAGTTCTGGAAAAGGATCGAGACGACCACAAAAGCCAGAACCAGAACCAATGCCAACCTGGCCACGCGGCGCAGGTTATATCGCGAGACCGGGTTGTCCAGACGGCCGATCAGATAGACGTCAACGATCTTGGCGATAGCCAGCAGCAACACGATCGCCATCACACTCAGGTCGAGCTTCTGGAGCAGATCAATGTATTTTGGATGTTTGGCGGCAAAACCGAAGAAACTAAATTGCAGCACGACCCGAACCAGGGCCAGCGCCAATAGCACGATGACATGCGTGCCCAGCAGCAACTTATCTTTTGTCTCGGCCTTAGGAGTTGATTCCGGTTTGATGCTGCCGGTCTGCGCCAACGCGCGCTTTACCTCTACCTGCTGCTTGACCTGTTCGACTTCGGTGCGGAGTTCGTTCGGCATTCTTACAGATTCCTGGCTGTTAACCGGCTTTCCTCTCGCGGAAGCTCCTGCCGACGCGGTGTTTGTCTATTAGGCACCCTGCATGCCATAAAGAGTTAAAGAGCGCAGGCATCCTCTGCCTGCGGTCCGCGAACAACCTTGTTGGCAGCTGCAGTGAGGAGAGCTGGATGAAAACGATGAAACCAGTGATCGACAAATTCGCGATCGCGGCCGCGTTGCAGGAGATCGGCACGTTGCTCGAGTTGAAGGGTGGCGAGTACTTCAAAGCGCGCGCCTATAAACTCGGCGCACGCGCCGTCGCCGAGTTAACCGAAGACCTGGGCAAGCTGGTCAGAGAGAATCGGCTCACGTTGGTGAAGGGAATCGGCTATGCGCTGGCGAAGCAGATCCAGGAACTCTTTACGACGGGACAGTCGCCGTTTCTTAATCAGTTGCGCGCGGAAATGCCGCCCGGGATTATCGAGTTGAGCAACGTACCCGGCCTCAGCGTGAAGAAGGTCGAGCTGCTGCATGAAGAGCTCGGAATTTCGACTGTCGCAGAATTAAAAGCCGCTTGCGAATCTCACCAGGTGCGGGACGTCAAGGGCTTTGGCGCGAAGACTGAGCAGCGAATTCTCGAAGCCATTGCGCTGGCTGAAACTCGCTCAGAGGATCACGAACGGCGGATTCACATTCACCACGCCCTGCGCGCCGGTCAGGGAATCCTCGAGTATCTGCGCCTGACTCCCGGATTTATTCAGGGCGAGCTCGCCGGATCTCTGAGGCGTTGGCAAGAGACAGTGTCGAGCGTAGTTGTCGTGGCTAGCGCGAAAAAACCCAAACAGCTTATTAACAAACTTCTGAGTTTTCCGCTGGTTATCAGAGTCAACGAACAAAGCTCGTCAGCGTGTTCAGTTGCTCTCAGCGAAGGAATCAAGGCCACGGTGTTCGCCGTCAAGCCTGATGAGTTCGCAAACACGCTACTGCGGACTACCGGCTCGAAAGCGCATTTGAACAGACTCGATCAGATCGCGTTGAAACGAAAGCTAAAAATAACTGAGAAGGGGATTGAAAAGCTTGGCCCGAGACAGTCGAAGACCGCCGGTCGCCCTATTCTGCTAAAGACGGAAGCAGAGATTTATCAACGACTCGGCATGCAATACGTGCCGCCCGAGTTGCGCGAAGATCAAGGCGAGATCGAAGCGGCTCTGGAACACACCTTACCGGAAGACTTGGTCACGGCCGAAGACGTGCGCGGCATGGTGCACTGTCACACAAAGTATTCTGACGGCAAGCACAGCGTCGCGGAAATGGTCCATGCCGCGGAGTTGATGGGCATGAAGTACATCAC
>JAWWPL010000441.1:0-7450 GCA_033850605.1 Blastocatellia bacterium
CACGGCGCCGAACGCGCAAGCGATTTCTGCGTTGGTTGACGGATTGTCGCCGAGCGGAAAACTGTTGGTGCCGGCGGCGCCGGCTGAGCCACTGACAATCAGTATGATGTCTCTTATCACTGGGAGACGATCGGTCGGCGGTTGGTACTCCGGCACAGCGATGGATTCGCAGGACACGATGGAATTCAGTGCATTGACAGGGGTGCATCCGATGATCGAGAAGTATCCACTGGATCGGGTGGCGGAAGCCTACGAGCAAATGCACAGTGGCAAGGTGCGGTTCCGCGTCGTCCTCATGATCGGTGGGTGACGAATCATAACGGGGCTCCTCCGTAGTTATGGGCGTGCTTCAAAGCGTACCGCCTTTCATAAGTATTAGATGTATAACCGTTCGCGAAACGAAAGATAAAGGAACTGACCCGGCATAAGCCGTAACGAAAGGAGATTTCCATGTCAACGATAACTACCAAAGACGGAACAAGTATCTACTATAAGGACTGGGGCGAAGGACAGCCGATCGTCTTCTCGCACGGCTGGCCGCTGTCGGCCGACGACTGGGACACCCAGATGATGTTCTTCTTGAATCACGGCTATCGCGTCATCGCCCATGACCGGCGAGGTCACGGACGCTCGAGCCAACCCGGCGACGGCCACGATATGGATCACTACGCCGATGACCTTGCCGCGCTCACCGCGCATCTTGATTTGAAAGATGCCATCCATGTTGGCCACTCTACCGGCGGCGGTGAGGTCGCGCGTTACATTGCGCGGCACGGCGAAAGTCGCGTCGCCAAAGCTGTTCTCATTAGCGCAGTACCGCCGTTGATGGTGAAGACCCCCGCGAATCCCGGCGGTCTACCTAAAAAAGTATTCGACGACTTCCAGGCGCAGGTGGCTACCAACCGGGCGCAGTTCTATTTGGACGTGCCGACCGGGCCCTTTTACGGCTACAACCGGCCGGGAGCGAAGGCCTCCCAGGGTGTGATTGAGAATTGGTGGCGCCAGGGCATGATGGGCGGCGCCAAGGCGCACTATGATGGGATCGTGGCCTTTTCCCAGACGGACTTCACGGAGGACTTGAAGAACTTCTCGGTGCCGACGCTGGTAATGCATGGCGATGATGACCAGATCGTTCCATATGCCGACTCCGGCCCGCTGAGCGCCAAGTTGGTGAAGGGCGCGGTATTGAAAACCTACAAGGGTTTTCCGCACGGCATGCCAACTACGAATGCAGACGTGATCAATGCCGACTTACTCGAATTCATAAAGTCGTAAAGGTAAGACTGCGGTAAATTTTTTTCGCACGCGGCTGATTGGTGCCGAGGGTGGGAGTCGAACCCGCGCGACCTTACGGTCAACGGATTTTAAGTCTCAAATCGCTTGTTACCACTTGTACGCCTGAGTTCTGATCCGTGCGTCTTTATTAGCAGATCTCCTTGTTAGAGTTTTCATGGCGTTCTAATCAGTTTTCGAAGAATCGTTGATTCATGGCTTTGCGGAAAGCTTCATCTCCAATCTGCAAACGCATCGCGTAAGTTGCTTTTGCATCTTCGCCAGCAACATAGCGAAGCTGATCTTTTCAGTAGGTCGCGGCTTCGTATACTACTTCGGCGACTTGCTCTGGCGAAGAGTATGTTTCCCAAAACCTTTTCGCCTGTTCAAAGTCAGGAATCTTGAACTGTAACCAGAATTCGCCTGCCCTTGAATTCAGTTGTTGCCGCTTTTGGGTCGTTGTTCTGCATGCCAATTCCCCTTAAGTTTTGAGGACAGATCCTTGCTCAGACTGTTGCCGCCATCTCACCTTTGATGAACACGAGCAAGTCGGAATTGCTCACGTCTGCATTCGTAGTCGGCATGCCGTGACCTGAACCGTCTACAAAGCCGCCGTGAACGAGAACGATATTCTTTGTTAATTGAGTCATTGAAGATTCCGTTCTTTAAAGCTCAGTCGTATGCCATGGATCTCTCGCTGGTGTAAGCCCTAGTCTCACTGCGGTCTTTACCAAGTCGGCGAGAGAGTCAGCCTTCATCTTCTGCATCATTTTTCCGCGGTGTGCCTTTACTGTGATTTCGCTGATCCCGAGCTTCAAACCGATCTGCTTATTTAACATTCCAGCAACCACCAATCGCAGCACGTCCTGCTCGCGAGGCGTGAGTGATTCGTAACTGCTGCTCAGCTTCGCTATTTCAGCTTGATCGTCGAGGACCGCCGCGCTGCGCCGGATGGAGTGCCGGATGGCATTTAACAGCACTTCGTCGTCAAAGGGCTTGGTTAAGAATTCAACGGCTCCTCCCTTCATAGCCTGAACTGTCATCGGAACATCGCCATAGCCTGTGATGAAGATGATTGGCATGTCGGCCCGGTCGGACGCGATCAGCTTCTGCAACTCAAGACCGTTTAGATCTGGAAGAGAAATGTCGAGCACTAAACAGCTTGGTATCGTTGTGCGCGGGTGCTTCAGAAATTCAACTGCGGATGCAAACGTCTCCGGCTGCCAGCCCGCAAATTCGATCAGCAGTTCGAGCGATTCGCGTACCGAAATGTCGTCGTCAACCACAAAGACGATCGGCTTCTGCTGCGACTTTGTTGCTGCTGACATCGTGTCCGGCCAAAAAGTTGAAATGATCAGCTCGCTCGAAGCGCGGTGTTAAGTGCCTGCAAGAGATCCGCCGCCTCAAACGGCTTGAACAGACAGTCCACGGCGCCCTGGGCGATCAAACGTGGACGAACCGCCTCATCTCTCTGTCCCGTGATGAAGACGATCGGGATTGACTGATCGCGGTTCTTTAGCTCTCGTTGCAGATCGGGCCCGGTCATGCCGGGCATGGCCACATCGAGAACCAGACATCTCGTCTCCGCGATCGATTTAGAAGCCAGGAACTCCTCAGCGGACGAAAACGTTTGCGCCTCGAAACCAAATTCCTTCAGCAAATCAGGCAAAGACTCGCGCACGGATTCGTCGTCATCAACCACTGTTATTAAGGGACGTGTAACCATTAACTATGACTCGCAACTCGTTTTCTCATTCATCGAACGGTAGTTACCGAGAATGCGCCTAATCAAAGCCGGATGTCTATCCTACTTTGGTATCGGTATCGACCGCGACCAATACCAAAGTATCGATCGATACTTTGGTGTAATAGATTCCCAATTGGACTTGTGATTTACTTCCGCCCGCTCAGTGAAACCGAATACATCGACGAGGCAGTAGAAGCTTTTCCGTACAACAGGTTTGGAAGCAGGCACCACTATGAAACGGATCACGCTATTGATAATTGCAATCGGCGCATTGGCCGGCGTTGATGCCTTGACGGCACGAGCATCTCGATCTGCCCATCAAGAGGACACCCCAACTTACGTGACCGAAATCCCTGCGGGATACCGCGAATGGAGATTCATCTCCGTTGCGCACGAGGAAGGGAACCTCAACAGCTTCGCTTCCATTTTGGGCAACGACGTCGCAATCAAGGCCTATCGGGAAGGAACGCTTCCATTTCCAGACGGCGCCATCATCGCGGCATTGCATTACCGTTTCATCCCGTCGGCGGAAAACAACAAAGCCTTTGGCCGTGATCAGTCTTTCGTTGCCGGGGCTCCGACTAACGTTCAATTTATGGTCAAGGACTCAAAGAAGTATGCCGCGACCGGCGGTTGGGGCTTCGGTCATTTCAACAACGACGGAAAGAAGGTTGACGACGCGTTCATGAAAACCTGCTTTCCATGTCACCAAAAAATCAAAGAGCGCGATTTTGTGTTCACCCGTTACGCACCTTGAGATTGGCAGTCAAAGGGGAACGATGAAACCACAAAACAATAACTCAAAGAGGTCGGCGGCGTTGCAAGAACCAGATGACGGATCGCGCCGTCGCTTTCTCAAAGCGAGTTCAATCTTCAGCTTGGCAGTTGCGTTTACTCCAAGCACTATCGCCGAGGCATTTACAAAATCGGAATCTGGAATTGATCAAGAGGAGGAGTTCATGACGCAAAACACCGCTACCCAACCACAGACCGACAAAACTGCCATTCGTCCGTTTGAATTCAATTTTCCAGATGCTGAACTTGCCGATCTGCGGCGCCGCGTCAACGCGACCAGGTGGCCAGATCGAGAACAGGTCACGGACGCATCGCAGGGAGTGCAACTCGCAACGATGCAGAACCTCGCGCGCTATTGGGGAGGCGACTACGACTGGCGCAAGGGCGAGGCGAAGCTGAAGGCCGCACCGCACTTCGTCACCGAGATCGATGGCCTCGACATTCATTTCATTCACGTTCGGTCTAAGCATGAAAATGCGCTGCCGATGATCGTCACCCACGGCTGGCCCGGCTCGATCATCGAGCAGATGAAGATCATCGAGCCGCTGACGAATCCGACCGCCCATGGCGGGACCGCGGCGGATGCCTTTCATCTCGTGATTCCGTCTCTGCCGGGCTATGGGTTCTCAGGCAAGCCGACGAAGCCGGGATGGAATCCCGTCAGCATTGCGAAAGCGTGGGCGACGCTCATGCAACGCCTCGGCTACACAAAATACGTGGCGCAGGGTGGCGACTGGGGCAATTCGGTTTCTGAGGTGATGGCTTTGCAGCAGCCGCCCGGATTGCTCGCCATTCATACCAACATGGCGGCGACGGTTCCGCCCGATGTTTCGAAGGCGCTTTCCGCTGGCGGTCCTCCGCCCGCCGGCCTTTCGCCGGAGGAAAAGTTCGCGTGGGATGGGCTCGATGACTTCTATAAGAATGGGCTCGGCTACGCGAACGAGATGGCGCTTCGTCCGCAGACGCTCTATGGAATCGTCGATTCGCCGATTGGCCTGGCGAGCTGGATCCTCGATCACGACATTCGCAGCTACCAGATGATCGCACGCGTTTTCGACGGCAAGGCTGAAGGGCTGAGCCGCGACGACGTGCTCGACAACATCACGCTCTATTGGTTGACGAATTCCGCGATCTCTTCGGCACGCCTCTACTGGGACACCGCGCATAATTTGCCGGCAGGCGGCTTCTTCGACGTAAGAGGCGTCAAGCTTCCGGTCGCTGTGAGCGCGTTTGCGGAAGAGATTTATCAAGCGCCGAAGAGCTGGTCAGAGAAAGCGTATGTGAAGCTCATCCACTACAACAGGTTCCCCAAAGGCACCCACTTCGCCGCCTGGGAACAACCAGAGTTGTTCGTCGGTGAAATGCGCTCGAGTTTCAAATCCCTGCGGTCGGCCTAAGTGCGATGGGAAGAGGAACGAAATCTTGAGCCAACTCAAAACAACTCTGCCGGAAAACATAGACTGGAAATCTTTCGGTGCGTTCCCACCTTCAGTCCGTCTTGCGGTCATTGCAGGTCAGCCGTCGGAACCTGGACCGTATATGATCCGGGTCAAGGTGCCGGGCGGCGTGAAGCTCATGCCGCACCGGCATTCCGAGGATCGCATCTACACGGTAATTTCCGGCGTCTTCTACATCGGCGTGGGAGAAGAATTCGACCCCGACAAACTCGCGGCGTATCCACCCGGCGCGGTGATTGTATTGCCCGGCAACACGTCACACTTTCACTGGGCAAAGTCCGGCGAATACATCTCGCAGGTAACGGCGATGGGGCCGCTGGGATTGGCATATGTGAACTCGAAAGATGATCCGCGGAGTTAAAATTCGACGAGGTGAGGGCGAGATAGGAGGAGGTAGTGGGATGGGAAGAGTGAATGCGGGACCCAAACTCAGCGAAGGCGAAATGCGCGTCTTAGATATCGACGGAACCAAGGTTAGTATTGCGGCCGCTGGAGGAAGTCTATATGCCTTCGATGACGTCTGCACGCACATGGGATGCTCGCTCGGAGAGGGTAAGCTTGAGGGCACCACCGTGACGTGCCCTTGTCATGGCAGTCAGTTCGATGTGACTTCCGGGGCCGTAATTCGCGGACCGGCACAGCGGCCTGTGCGTGTCCGCTCTGTGCAGATCGAGGGCGACGACCTCCTGGTAGAGTCGTGAATTAAGGTTGAAGGCCTGGAATCTCAATAAAGGTTTGGCTCGAATGGAGACCTTATGTCAAACGACGATCTTAAATCGCAACCGGCAGATCCCACCCGGCGCAAGTTTCTATTGACCTCTGGAAGTAGCGTGGCAGCGAGCTTGGTTGCAGCGTACGTACCCGCGTCCGCGAAAAGCGCCGCGGGAGTGAGTGACTCCGCTCCTACCACTGCTGGGCCAAACATCGAAGGCGCCGTTCCGATCACGCTACGCATCAACGGCAAAGACCATCAACTGAACGTCGATCCGCGGACCACTCTGCTTGATTGCATTCGCGAAACAGTGGTACTCACCGGAACCAAAAAAGGTTGCGATCACGGACAATGCGGCGCCTGCACCGTGCATGTGAACGGCCGGCGTGTGCTTTCGTGTCTCAACCTCGCGTTGATGCACGATGGTGAAGAGATCACGACTGTCGAAGGATTGGGAACGCCGGAAGCAATGCATCCCATGCAGGCGTCATTCCTGGCGTGCGACGCTTATCAATGCGGCTATTGCACGTCCGGCCAGATCATGTCGGCAGTTGCATTGCTCAAAGAGCCGTGCGGTTCCGACGACGCGTCGGTGAAGGAACTGATGAGCGGCAACATCTGCCGCTGCGGCGCCTACGCAAATATCGTCGACGCCATTCAACAGGTTCGAAAACGCGCATAGCGCGAGCGGAGGTCCTCGATGCATATCTTCGAATTCATCCGGCCAAAAGATTCCGCGGCCGCCATCGCTGCCGCCGCACAATCAAAAACTGCGCAGCAGGGCGCGGACGTTCGGTTTATGGGCGGAGGCACCACGTTGATCGATCTGATGAAGCTCAACGTGGAGACTCCAGCACGCGTCCTCGATATTAATCGCCTGCCACTCGACAAGATTGAACTCATGCCCGATGGCGGATTGAAGATCGGAGCTACCGTTCGCAATTCCGATCTCGCGTATCACCCGAAGGTGCAGCAGGATTATTCAGTCTTGTCGCAGGCGATCCTGCAAGGCGCTTCGGCGCAGATCCGCAATATGGCCACTGTTGGCGGCAACCTGCTGCAGCGCACAAGGTGCGTTTACTTCCGCGACACCGCAATGCCCTGCAACAAGCGCGAGCCGGGCAGCGGATGCCCAGCCATTACAGGTCACAATCGCACGCTCGCCGTTTTGGGCGCGAGTGAGCATTGCATTGCGACCAACCCTTCGGACATGTGCGTCGCCTTGGCAGCGTTGGAGGCCACGATCCACATTCAAGGGACGAAGGGTTCACGCGCGGTTGCGTTCGGCGATTTCCATCTTCTACCTGGTAAGACACCGCATCGCGAAACCGTGCTCGAAGCTGGTGACCTCATCACTCATGTCACGTTGCCTCAACCAGTCACCGGAAGTAAACAGTTGTACCTGAAACTGCGCGATCGCGCGTCATACGAATTTGCGCTTAGCTCGGCAGCGGTGGTGATAACAAT
>JAWWPL010000447.1:0-10215 GCA_033850605.1 Blastocatellia bacterium
CCCAGGGTTGCCGCGCTTTGGCGGCTACCCTGGGATCGAGTTGTCGAAAAGATCGCAACCCCAATTGATCGGAGCTTCCTGAAGGCTATGCAACTAATCCCAGCTTTGCATTCAATGCCCGTGCCAGTTACGATGCTCTCGTTGCTCGATTCGATACTCTTTAACAAAACCGGAAGCGAGGTTAGCACAATGAAATTTCCTGGCGGACTCAATATTCAAGGAATGATGAAACAGGCGCAGCAGATGCAGGAGAAGATGGCGCGCGAAATGGAAGAACTGCGGGTTGAGGCCTCAGCCGGTGGTGGAGTAGTGAATGTTGAGATGAAAGGTGACCACGAAATCATTTCGCTCAAGATTGATCCGGAAATCGTAAAGGAAAATGATATCGAGATGTTGCAGGACATGATTGTCGCCGCGATCAATGAAGGCAACCGCAAGGTGAACGAAGCCATGAAGAGTAAGTTGGGTTCAATGCTGCCTCCGGGATTAGGAAATCTGTTCTAATTGCCGACTTGCGATTGCCAATTGCCGATTGGCAACTCACCTCAAACAAATCGGCAATCGGCAATTGAAAATCGGAAATTGATATGCTCGACTACGCCGAACCCGTTACCAAATTAATAGACGAATTCAAACGCCTGCCCAGCATCGGGCAAAAGTCTGCACAGCGGCTGGCGTTTCATATTTTGCGCGTCCCCGAAGCCGAGGTCGAACGCCTCGTCGAAGCCCTGCGCGAAGTAAAGCAACGCATTAGTGAATGCTCGATCTGTAATAACCTCACCGACATAAATCCGTGCCGCTTCTGCTCACTGCCGTCACGCGATCATTCCATGCTTTGCATCGTCGAGCAGCCCTACGATCTGGTAGCTGTTGAAAAAACACGCAGCTATAAAGGCTTGTATCACGTTTTGCATGGGAGCCTCTCGCCGATTCGCGGCATGAGGCCGAGCGATTTGCGGCTCGACAATCTGCTGCCGCGTTTGAAGCCGGAGAATAATGACGGCGTGGAAGTGCAGGAAGTAATCCTGGCCACGAACCCCAACACTGAAGGCGAGGCCACCGCGAACTATATCAGCCGCCTGCTAAAACCTCTGGGTCTACGCGTGACGCGCCTCGCGATGGGCATGCCCGTAGGCAGCGACCTGGAATACGTCGACGAAGTGACGATGGATAAAGCCCTGACGAACCGGCATGAGATGTAGCATTAAGAAGGAGGAAGCAGTCGGCAGGAGGCAGTCAGCAGGAAAACGTTTCGCCAGAGACTGAATCTTTCCGGACTGAGGATCATGCTACCGAGCATCTTCCCTACTTCTTCATAACCCTTCCTCAATTGCGTTTGCCAGACTTGAGTCTCGGTAGCCTCGCCATCGGCATCGGCATCGGCCATTTTACTGACGAACATCTTGACGTATCGCTTCTTGCGATAGCCTTCCGCAATGTTAGCAGCTACGCTTCGCGACGATCGTCTAATCTGATCTGTTAACGAATATTTTTCTTCTGGCGGGAACGACTTTGACTCATGAAAGATCTCCATGGCCAGTCGATAAGCCAACTGATATACCTTGAGATCTCTAAAGCCAAGTGGGATTGGCATTGTGTCTTCTCCTGCCCTCTGCTTCCTGCCGTCTGCCTACTATGATTAGAAGCGCACATGCTCTTCCGGCGCGCCTTGGGTGCATTGATCGCACGCCTCGGCGGATTCGTAGAACTTCTCGTCAAACTCGACCAGCGATTTGATAGGGACGCCTTCGATATGATCCGGGGCCGAGGTAAACCGCACGATCGCGCCGCAACCGATGATCGGCGCGCCCAGGCTGCGCACCAGTTCAACTGTCTCTTCGATCGCGTGCCCGCTGCGAATGATGTCGTCGACGATGATGCAGGGATTGATGTCGCCCTGGTTTACGTACTGGCGAAACATGCGCTTGCCGTTCTCCTGCTCCGCCCAGTAGATCTGTTGCGCACTGAGGGCGTCGCGGACACCGAAAGCGACCGGGATGCCGCCTGAACTCGGACTGATGATGGAGATTTTTGGCAACTGACTGGCGATGTCGCGTTCGACGCGAAACTTACGGCTGAGCGCCACGGCCAACACCCGCGCTGTGTCGTAATAGCGGAACGCCAGCGGCATCTGAAAATAGTGGGCCGTGTGTTTGCCGTTGGGGTAGACAAAGTGGCCTTCGCGAAACGCGCCCGTGCGTTTCAGAATTTGCATTATTTCGTCTGGCGATGGAATCAGTTGGACGCCTGGTGCTCCTGCCATAGATTCTCCTCAACGATTAATTTTTTGATTACGGTTTGCGGCGCGTAGCATAACATCATTGCGAAGAGTTTTCACTGGGAGTAAGCGCGCCCCGAATCAGCCGACGCTGATCTTCCGACAGTTCAGGCGGAAGATCCTCGACTGAGAACCAAGCCGCACTTCTTATTTCAAAGCTGCAGGGCACAGGTCGTCCGAGCGCCGTAGCGCGAAAGTAAATTTCGATCTGCTGTGGTTTGGATAGGGCGCGCGCAAAAAGCATCGACACGTCTGCTACTTCGATACCGATCTCCTCGCGCAACTCGCGGCGCAGAGCCGCTTCCGGTTGCTCTCCTTTGTTCACGAAACCGCCGGGAATTCCCCAGCCGCTGTCAGGCCGAAAGACATGTTCAAGCAGAAGAATCCGATCCTGCTCGTCAAAGATCAACGCGCCGGCGGTGACCGTGAAGCGCCTCTGGCCCGTGCGCACCAATCGCCGGCGGGCAAAACCCGGCAGACGCCGCCAGATTGAGCCAAGAAATTCTATGAACATCTGAAAGGAAGAATATCATGAGCTGTAGCGACCGGGTCATGCCCTCGCGGACATGGATCAACTGGAGTGTGAGGCCCGGTCGCTATCGCTCCCGATACTGACCTCATCCCCCGAGCCGGCCCGCTCGCGCGATTGACCGCGTTTGCGTTCGTCGTTAATATGCGGGTCAATAGTTTGAAGGTAGTTTGAAAGTAGTTCGACGTAGTTCGAAGGTTTGCGGCAGAACAACACGAGTACGCGAAAGCGAATCATGTCAGCCAACATAATCGAAGCTGGTCAAGACTCTCCGGCGACCCCGGCGCCAAAGCCAAAGCGCATTACCAATGCTCAAACCGTCTGCAACCAGCGGAACGAAAAGAACAAACTCTGCAATGGGCATTTGAAACAGTTGCGCACGGCAGGCGAAGCTTCCGAGGTGCACTTGCGCGGTGATGACGTCCTGTCCAAGTGCCAGATATGCGGGACTCTGTACATGGGACCGCCGCTCGGCCACGTTCGCGATCCCGAAAAACAAAGTCGCTTTGTCGAAGCTGAGCTTTCGGCTTTGCTTCAGGCCGCCGGTGGCACTCTGCCGGTGATCGAGAAGAATGACAAAGGCGTCTATGTAATCGTCGAGCAGGACGCGGGTGGGCACGGCCACGCTGCCCCGGCGGCAAAGACGGCGCCGGCTGTCGCAACTCCGGCCGCAGTTTCCGTTAAGCCAACTCCGGCAGCCGCGCAAGCGTCGGTAGTTGCTGAGAAAGCCTCGGCCGCACCGGCCGGTCCGAAACCGGCGGCACAACCGGATCGCCAAATGAATCGGCGCACAACGTACGCGGGCGTGGTGGACACGGGGCCGGTTCCGGGCGAAACCAAAGAACAAAAAATCGAACGGCTGCAGAAGTTGGTAGCCGGAGCAAAACAACGCTCAGACGAAGGTGGGGCCGAACCGGCTGCCGCAGTCACCGTAGTCGATTCGTCGCCGGCGGCGGACGCGCATCGACCGGCAGCCGAAGCTCAGGCTGACACTGGCGCAGCTTCAGCCGCACCGCTGAGCGCGGCGGCGGCAAATGCTTCACCGGTAGCAGGCGCTGAGAGTCCGGCCGATCTGGCGCCCGATCAGGTGGCGCCGGCCACAACGCCCACCGCCACAAGTTCGCATGCCCCGAGCGGTGAACCCGATCGAACCTTGTTTAGAAGATCTAGTTACGCGGGGTTCGTGGATACTGGACCGATTCCAGGTGAGACTCAAGCACAAAAGATCGAGCGGCTGACACAACTCGCCGCGGCTGCGAAAAGGAAGTCGGAGGAAGGTGGGTGAGACGGCAGGAGGTCAGTACCGGGAGCGATAGCGACCGGGTCCCCCTCGCCATCTAGTTGGTGTGGAGTGTGAGACCCGGTCGCTACCGCTCCCGGTACTGACGTCACAACGTCACTAACGGTTGCCGCGATGGGAATCAAGGCGCGTATTGGGAGAGACGCCGAGGCTCTCAACTCTCCTTCACCAACAACCCCTCCCTCGCCACTTCCCATTGCAAAATCTCCCCTCCTGCTTCGACCAAAGCGCGTTCCACGTCTGTTTTGCGCCCCTCGGCGCAAAGAAACGCAATGCAACCACCGCCTCCGGCGCCGCAGACTTTCGCTGCCTTCGCGCCGTTAGCCAAAGCCTGCTCCACCAGTTGATCCATGTGCGGCGTCGTGATGCCGGGCGCCAGGCGCTTCCGGTTCGGATAGGCGGCCCGCATTGTTTCCGCTACCGCATTCCAGTCATTGGCCAGCAGTGCGGCGCGCATCTCGACCGCGGCGTCGCGAATGCGTTCGAAGATCGTAAATATCTCCGCGTCACCGTCGATGTGCCGCTTGAACACTTCCCAATTATTAATTCCTGAGTGACGTGGTTCCCCCGTATAACAAATCACGAAACGATGCTCAATTTCCTTTTCGTCAATAGCCAGGTGTTCGCGATCGACGCCATCGGGATCGAGATGAATGCACGAGGTCGAGCCGTAGAATGCGGGATAGTAGTCCTGCAAGCCGGCGGGGACCTTAATGACGGTCGTTTCGATGTTCGCTGCAATGCCAATAAACTGCCGCCTCTCATAACGATTTCCCACCAGGCTATTGAGCGCACCGATGAGGGCAATGGCCAGGGCCGACGAACCGGAAATCCCCGCCCCTGCCGGGGCTTCGCTATGCGCAACGAGATGAAAACCGGCTTGCGGGCGAAAGAAGTGGACCATCTTCGAAACCAGCTCCAACCTCTCTTCCCTCGCCAACTCGTCCAGGCGATCAAGAGTTGTTTCAAACCTGATTCCGCGATCTCGCGATTCCAGAATTACGCGGTTGTCGTCGCGCGTTTCAATACCCACGTGAGCGCGCAACGAGAGCGCAAAGTTAACGGTCATGGCGCCCGAATGGAACAGATAAAGCGGCCAGATGTCGACAGTGCCGCCGGCAAGATCGGCGCGGGTTGGAGCAGAAGATTCAATGATCACTTTTGATTATTCCAGTTTGATTGACCGTAGAGTTTGAAATCTGAGATCTGAAATTTGAAATTCGAAATCTTAGCTCTTTCAAGGCCGCGAGTCATTACGTGACGAAGTCTCTTAGTCTCGCGCGTCGCGGTTTGAGGACTTTGAGTTTTCCCGGCGACGCGCCGGTTTGAGATGAATTTTTTCCTGGATCTCTTCCGACAGTTCCTTGATGCCTTCGATTGCGGCGTGCTCGATTTCCGAAAAACGCTCAGGCTGAGCCTCTTCAACCTTCTTCGAGAGCCAGAGGCGCTTAATTAAATAGAAGCCCAGCACCCCAGCAACGACGATGACCAGCAGAATTTTTCCAACGTGGCGAAAGTCGCCAATCAGGCCCAGCACGGCGCTGCTGAAAAAATATCCAACCCCGCTAAGAATGGAAACCCATAAGAAACAGCTGGCTAACGAGAGCGGCAGAAACCGCAGGTAAGGCATTCGCGCGACACCGTAAAAAGTGCAGCAGGCCCAACGCAAACCGTAGATGTACTTCGAAACGAAAATTGAGAGCGGGCCAAAATGTTTGGTTAACCGCTCCATGCGATCCTGCGCACTGCGATAGAAACGAAAGTTGCGAACTGTCTTGTTGCAGGCACGACCGACCGCGAAAGCGAGATTATCACTCGCAAAGCCGCCCAGCGTCCCCCACAGCAGCACGCGCGCGAAGCTATAGCTGCCAAAGAAATCATTATGAGCCAGCACGCCTGCCAGCAGCAGCGTAATGTCACCCTCGATCATAGACAGAAAGAAGACGGCGTAGAGGCCGTACAACTCGATCAAGTGAGACAACAACTGGAGGCTGTTCATATTAGTGCGCAGTAAGCAGTAAGCAGTGAGCAGTGAGCAGTGAGCAGTCGATGTAGCAACGGGGCCCTGAGGTTTTTCAACTGCCTACTGCTCACCGCTAACTGCTCACTCAATCTGACTCCTCTTCTTGTGGTGGAGGCTTTACGACCAGGACTGGGCAGACGGCGTGACGCACCACTGCCTCGGCGGTCGAACCAAAGATAATTCGTCCCAGGCCGGTGCGGCCATGGGACGAAACTACAATCAGATCAACCTCGCGCTCGCCGGCAACGCGGACAATCTCGGCGGCGGGGTCGCCGTGGACAATCTCCTCTTCGACTTCCAAACCGTTGAAGTGATCGCATTCGGCAAGTTGCGGCAATTCCCGCTCGGCCGAGTCTTCTAACTGCTCACTGATGTCGGCGATCGGCATTGGTTCGGCCAGACCTGAATATCCCACGGCCGGCACAATCGGCTCAACCACATGCAAGCAGATGATGGTGGCCCCGGTGGCGCGGGCGATTGCAGCGACATAAGGGAGCGCATAATTGGCGCAACCGCTGAAGTCGGTCGGCAACAGGATCTTCCGCAGTTGCAACGCTGCCCCACTGGAATGTTCAGGTGTATTCGGCATGGGTTCGATTGCGAGGGCATTCTACACGCACAGGGCGCTGTTTGACAGCCCCTCCACCCTTTAATAAGATGACGACGAAATCCCTGCCCTGTTCGCGAAGCTCATAGGAAAGGCTTTCGCCCATGCCAGATAACTCTGAACCAAAATTTGCCGGGATTGAAGTCGCCTCAAGCACGATGCGTGGCGTCGTGATTTCTGCTGCGGGAGATGTCCTCCTCAGGCACGCCGCCGACTATCGGCCGGAGAATCTGATCGAAGGAATTGCCGATTTGGTCAAGAGTATGGCTGAAGCCGGTCCCATCAAGTCAGTTGGCGTCGGTATTCCCGGATTGGTAAATCGTGAGACTGACCGCGTGCTGCTATCAACCGGACTGCCTTTGGCCGCTCGAGACGACATTCACTCCGAACTGATGAAAGCTACTGGTCTGCGGGTTGAACTGGAGAACGACGCCAACGCGGCTGCTTATGGCGAATACAAAGCGGGGGCCGGCAGCGATACTCGTAATATCTTCTACATCGGCATCGGCGACGCGATTGGCGGCGCGATTATTATGGACGGTAAGCTTTGGCTCGGCGCCTCCGGCTGCGCCGGGGAAATCGGTCATATCACCATCAACACCGAAGGAGCTGAGTGCGAGTGCGGAAATACCGGCTGTCTGGAAACCGTCGCCTCGGGACCCAACATAGTGCGTCGCGCCCGTGAGCGTCTGGATCGCGATTCCACTTCATCGCTCTCCACCCTGGCAATGTCAGAAAACTTCACCGCCAGCGACGTGGCACGCGCAGCGAACAAGGGCGACGATTTTTCGATCATGATGATCGAGCGCACCGGCAAGTCTATAGGTATCGCAGTCGCCAGCATGATCAACCTTTTGAGCATTGAGCGGATAATTCTGGGTGGCGCGATCATGCAAGCCGGCAATCTGATCCTGAAGCCGATCATCGAAGAAGCGCGCAAACGTTCATTTCAGCCTTGCTTTGAAGCTACTACGATTGTGGGCGCTAGATTGGGAGCGGATGGGGTGGCAATCGGATCTGCCTTGCTGGCGCGCGATGCGGGTGGGGCGGAGTAAGCAGCTCTGCCGCAGCACATAGCGGTAAGCCTCTGGCTTACTGGAAATCTCCATAAAAATCATGGAGGCTAGGCCTCTGGAACTGTGAGGCGTAGCCTCAAGCCCGGGAAAGACAGCCACGGAACTGCACACTAGTGCAGTGTCTCTCAATTGACTTTACAGAAGTTTCTTTCGTGCGGCTTCGTGTGATTTCGTGGATCGAATCGTTCTCAAATCAGGCGAGCCACTAATTCACACGAAAAATCACGAAAAGCAAAACCTGGTTTCTTTGATCCACAGAACCGGGGAAGTTACTTGCCTGTTGTATAGCTATTTTTGAGACACTACACTAGCAACCTCTCTGATGCGGGGCCACTAGCACCTCAATCCAACGTCGTCTCGCGAATTTTCCTTTCCTGCTCAGCACGAAACTCACGTAGTTTTTTCTTTAGTTCAGGCCGGCTATTGGCCAGGATAGCGATCGCTAACAGGGCTGCGTTCGTCGCTCCGGCTTTTCCAATGGCCAGCGTGCCGACGGGAATCCCAGCCGGCATCTGCACGGTCGCCAGTAAAGAATCCAGGCCATTGAGCGCATCGCTTTTCATCGGCACACCCAGCACCGGCAAAATTGTATGCGCGGCGATCACGCCCGCCAGATGGGCCGCGCCGCCGGCCGCGGCAATAACCACCTCAATGCCGCGCGATTCGGCCGTACCGGCGAATTCGGAAGCGAGCGCCGGCGTGCGATGCGCTGACATGACCCGGCATTCATGGGCCACGCCAAAGCGGTCGAGGGTTTCGGACGTCGCGCGCATCGTGTCCCAGTCGGACTTGCTGCCCATGATGACACCAATGAGGGATTTCGGATTTCGGATTTCGGATTTGGAATTCCCGGACTGTCGCTTCTTCGCCATCTTTATATTTTGAGCCTCCAGTTTTGAGTTTGGGATATTGTAGAGATCTAACGATTATCGCAAGGTTGATTGTATTAGGGTCTCTGGCAATGAGGTCAGTACGCGTGAGCTGGTGGATTAGACATCCAACTGACATGTTGAGTGGTTGATCCACCGCTCACGCGGGTGGTACTGCCCTCGTTTTCTATTCCCCCTGATCGAGGGAGTAACCACGCTCGCCGTCAAAGTTGCAAAGGTGCTCCGTCTTGATGAAATCAAAGCCGGCGCCGGCGACACGGCTGAGCAAATCAATTATTTGTTGATGAGTAATGTTTGCGCCCTTCGTCTGAGACATGAAACGGCAGCGCCATTGATCCGAACAAAACGTTTCGGATTTGCCGCCCGGCCAAACCTTTACACCACGATTGCTGATCATGACCAGATCCAATCCCTCCGGCGTGATCTTACTTAGCGCCGTCCCCAGATTGTCGGGAGACCCTTTCAACCAGTCGAGGAACACATCGACTCCGACCAGTTCCTTTTTCGTATCCGACCGTTCTTTCACGATCGTCTCGCTATAAACTTCGCCCACGTCGCTCGGTTTGTAAGCCACGGCTCGCAACGTCTGCGGTTTCTTGCCGAGCCGATCGACCACCGCTTGAGCGAATTCTTTGGTGCCTACTTTTTTTCTACTCGAACCTTCGTCATAAATATCGTAGGTGTGAACGCCGTCTTCAATGGTGCGCAACCAGGCGTTGTGAACGCGTTCCGCGTTGTTTGTCTGGCCAATATGAACCAGCATCATGACCGCGCCCAAAAGCAATCCCGAAGGATTGGCCAGGTTTTGTCCGGCGCGGCGCGGCGCCGATCCGTGAATCGCTTCGAACATCGCGATGTTCTCGCCGATGTTTGCCGAGCCGGCCAGGCCAACTGAACCGGCTATCTGCGCCGCCACGTCCGACAAAATATCGCCGTAGAGATTAGGCATCACGATCACGTCGAAGGCATTAGGAGTGTCGGCCATCTTCGCGGCGCCGATGTCCACGATCCAATGCTCGTTTTCAATATCGGGGTATTCGGCTGCCAGTTCGTTGAAGACCTTATGAAACAACCCGTCGGTAAATTTCATAATGTTGTCTTTGGTAAAGCAGGTGACTTTCTTGCGATTGTGGCGGCGGGCATATTCAAAAGCGTAGCGAACAATTTTTTCTGATCCCGGCCGCGATATTATTTTCAAACACTGCATCACCTGGTCCGTCTGTCGATACTCGATGCCGGCATAGAGGTCTTCTTCATTCTCTCGGACGATCACTATGTCCATATTTGGATGTTTCGTCTCGACGAAGGGATGATAGGAAACACAGGGGCGCACGTTCGCATACAAACCCAGGGTCTTGCGCACCGTAACGTTCAGGCTTTTGTAGCCGCCACCCTGCGGTGTGGTAATGGGCGCCTTAAGAAAGACCTTGGTCTCGCGCAGTGAATCCCACGCGCTGGGATCGATTCCGGAAGAGTTGCCTGCCAGATAAACTTTTTCACCGATATCGATTT
>JAWWPL010000450.1:0-3342 GCA_033850605.1 Blastocatellia bacterium
CGCTCCTAACGGAGCGAAAGCATCGTGACCTTTCATATATCTGTGGCAGGGTCATAGATCAGTGGCACGGATTCCGGTTGGCTTGAAATGAATCTTCATACAGCGATCAAGACGCTTGTTCACCTTAGCCGCTTCGCCCTCGCGGCGCTTTTTCTTTTTACGGCTGGCGCAAAGCTGGTCATCCTCAAGACATTTGCCGGCAACGTCGCCGAACTCCTCAGCTCTGCCTCGATCAATTACGAACGTTGGCGTTGGCCGGTCACGATTGGCGTCATAGTCCTGGAAGTAATCGCCGCGATCCTGTTGATTGTTCGACGAACGATGCGGCTGGGCGCTTTGCTGGCGGCAGTGCTGCTGATCGGCTTCAGTGCGTTCGCGCTCTATTACGTCTATGCCTTACACGGCGAGCCTTTGGAGTGCGGTTGCTTTGGGGGAATCATTGGGAGCCAGTTGGGTTTGAAGACTGCATTGAGAAACCTGGTTCTGCTGATTCCGGCTGTGATCGTCTTCTTCGGTGCGCCCGGGATAAGAGCGGGGGCAAGCCCGCCTTCCTGACCTTGAGCTGTGCCTTCCTGATTCCTCACTAATGATAGAAGGGCTTTCCATCAAGAAGAAAGTCATCAACTTTGGAAAACCTCAAGGTCAGGAAAGGGGCTTGCCCCGCTTTCTGGAGAGAGCCTTACTAACTACCTTCTTTTCATCCGTGCGATCTCATACCTTGTATTCGAGATTCGCTCCTCGGCATCCGGATGATCTGAGAAAAGAGATCCCAGCAGGCTCGCATTCTGTTCCTCAATGTGCTGTAGCTTCTGAAACATCGTTACCATGCCCTGCGGATCAAATCCTGCTTTTGGCATCGTTCGCACGCCGAGAAAATCCGCTTCGCGCTCTTCGTCCCGGGTATGAAGCGTTAGAAAACCAGCCCCCACCATTTGTCCGAGAGTCACGCCCAAATCTCGCGCCACATCACCGGCGACTCCAGTGAGTTCGCCCAGCGACTTGGCAATGTCGTTGTACTCCTGAGACTGTTTGAGCGTTTTCAAGCTGTGGCGAGCGACGACATGGCCTACCTCATGCGCGAGTACTGAAGCGAGTTCATTGTCATTGGCCATCTTCAGGAGCGCGGTCGTGATATAGATGTGTCCCCCGGGAAGTGAGAAGCCGTTAATCTCGCGACTCTGGATTACGTGGAACCGATAGGGAAGACCCGGACGCAGGCTAGCTTTTGCGCAACGCTGACCGATTCGATCCACTCGATCGAGTCCGACGTCAGTCAAATTGTATTTCTTGGTGACTTCGCGGTGAAGCTGGCCGCCCAACTTAACCTCGTCACGTTCGTTCAACAGGCCGGCGTTTGAATAGCGAGCATTGCGATAGTCGGAATACGGATCGTCGTATTGGACAAATGTGTTTGCCGTGCCCTCGTGGCTCGCCTGCGCGCGCGTGATGTTGCGCGCCTGGATAAGCGTCAAACTCTGGATGTTGGTTGCGCAGACCAGGGCGGCTGCAATAAAGAGACTAAGGCGAAGGTTTGATCTTTTCATTGATTGGTTTTTTCCTGAGACCTTTCGGATTAGAATAATAAGCGAGTAAGTCTCTGCGGGAAAGTCCAGCGAGACGCAATCAACGGAACGCGGACATCCTGTCCGCCTGAGCGCGCAGCGCGAACCACCTTAAGAAAGTATGTCCTCGCCAGGATCTGAGCGGGCTGTGCCCGCTGGCGGACAGGATGTCCGCGCTCCTTCCATCAGACCTGATGGACATGTTCGGTGGATTCCGATATTTTGCTTTCGCTTAAATCTAAAACTATGTCGACAATTTCATTTTGGGGTGCAGCGGGTACGGTGACCGGCTCAAAGTACCTGATCGAGAACGGACACGCGCAGGTGCTGGTTGACTGCGGATTGTTCCAGGGCATGCGTGAACTACGCGAACGCAACTGGCAAGAGCCGCCGTTCAACGCTGCCTTAGTTAATGCCGTAATTCTTACGCACGCGCATATCGATCACACGGGTTACCTGCCGCGCTTTGTTCGTCACGGATTTCGCGGGCCGGTGTATTGCTCTCGGGGAACGGCTGACTTGCTGAAAATACTTCTGCCGGACTCAGCGCGTCTCCAGGAAGAAGAAGCCGACTATCGCAACCGGCACAAGATTACCAAGCACCTACCTGCACTTCCGCTATACACGGAGCAGGATGCCAGGGAAGCGCTCAAGCTACTGCAGGTAGTTAAGAACACAGGTGAATCTTTTCAAGTCGTGAAAGGGATCCAGGCGCAGTTTCGCATGGCCGGTCACATTCTCGGGTCGGCGCATGTGCTGGTGCAGGTCGAAGGCGCCGGAGAAGATCGCCAGGGCCGCAGCATACTTTTTTCCGGCGACCTCGGTAAATACGATCAACCGATCATTCGTGATCCAGTTGCGCCTCCTGAGTGCGACTTCCTCCTGGTCGAGTCGACCTACGGCAACCGTCTGCATGACATTGAGAAACCGAAGGAAGCGCTGGAAAGGATTATCAAAGAGGCGGCGACGCATAACAGCGCGATCCTGATCCCTGCCTTTGCCGTGGGCCGCGCGCAGGAAATTGTCTATTTGATCCGAGAGTTGGAAGAGGAGAAGAGAATTCCGATCCTTCCGGTGTCGGTTGACTCTCCCATGGCCGCGGCCGCGACGCAGGCGTACGCGCGTCCGACGGACGAACACGACGAAGAATATGCGGCTGCGCTTAAGATTACTAGTACTCCGCTACGCACACACTCAATGGTTGCTGCATCTACGAGGGAAGAGTCGAAGCGTCTGAACAATGCCCAGGGCGCGCGAATAATTATCGCGGCATCGGGAATGATGAACGGCGGCCGTATTCTTCATCACGCGCTGCGGTTGTTGCAGGACGAAAGCGCGGTCGTAGTTTTTGTGGGTTATCAGGCCGCGGGAACACTGGGCCGGCGAGTCTTTGACGGCGAAAAGCAGGTGAAGGTCCTGGGACAATGGATTTCGGTTCGGTGCCGGATAGAAAAGATCGGCGGCTTTTCGGCACACGCGGATTGGAAAGAAGTGGTGCGTTGGCTTGAAGACTTGCCCGCGCCGCCGCGCAAGGTGTTCGTCACACACGGCGAGCCCGTTGCCGCGGAAGCGATGGCTGGGCATTTGCGCGATCGATTCGGTTGGCAGATTGAAGTGCCTCAGTATGGCGAGAAGTTTGAGCTGGTGTAAGAAAAACGGAGCGCGGACATCCTGTCCGTCTGAGCGCGTAGCGCGAACTATCTAACGCGCCCCAATCGTAAGGCGGAGCGAGCTTCGCTCGCTGGCGGACAGGATGTCCGCGCTCCGCCGGCATCTTTGT
>JAWWPL010000453.1:0-5205 GCA_033850605.1 Blastocatellia bacterium
ACAGCGTTGAGAACAGCCGGGTGGCGAGTTGGTTCAACGGCCGGCGTAGCGTCACGATGGCAGTCCAACGGCAGCCGGGCACGAATACAGTCGCCGTGGTCGATGCGATTCGCGCCCTGATGCCGCAGTTCAAACAGCAATTGCCGGCGTCGGTAAATCTCGATGTGCTCAACGATCGTTCGATCTCGATTCGCCAGTCCGTCGGCGACGTGCAGTTCTCGCTGTTGCTGGCGATTGCTTTGGTCGTGATGGTTATCTTTCTTTTTCTGCGCAACGTTCGCGCGACGATCATTCCCACTCTGGCGCTTCCTACTTCGATCGTCGGTACGTTTGCGGCGATGTACATGCTGAACTTCAGCCTCGACAACTTGTCGCTGATGGCCCTGACCTTGTCGGTTGGATTTGTCGTGGATGACGCGGTGGTCATGCTGGAAAATATTGTGCGCCGCATCGAGTTGGGTGAAAGCGTCATGCAGGCGGCGCTGAGTGGCTCGCGCGAGATCGGCTTCACCATCGTTTCGATGACCGTTTCGCTGGTTGCGGTTTTTATTCCGGTGCTCTTTATGGGCGGAATTTTGGGCCGGCTGTTTCGTGAGTTCGCCATCACCATCAGTGTCGCAATCCTGGTCTCCGGCCTGGTCTCGTTGACGTTGACGCCCATGCTCGCCAGCCGTCTGCTGAAAGCAAGCTCGATTCGCGAGAACGCGCTCCATGAAGACGGCGGCAAGGCCGCTGCCAAGGGTTGGTGGGGCTTCACGGAAAGCTTCTATAACCGGGTCTTGCATGCTTATGAATGGAGCCTCCGGCGTGTCCTGGCCCATTCGTTGGTAATCGTAGCGATTAGTTTGATATTGGCCGGCGTAACGGTTTATCTCTTCACCGTGGTGCCCAAGGGTTTTATTCCCAGCGGCGACAGTGGACTCTTGCTCGGGAGCACCGAGGGAGCCCAGGGTATCTCGCTTGACGACATGATCCGGCATCAGAATACCGTCACGGAAATCATCAAGAACGATCCTAACGTGCAGTCATACGCTTCGACGGTCGGCGCCGGTGGGCGGAATTCGGGGGGCAACAGCGGCACGATCTTCATCGGACTCAAACCAATCAATCAGCGCAAGCTGAGCGCCGATGAAGTAGTCGAAGAGCTGAGGCCGAAACTCTCACGCGAGCCCGGATTGCGCGTGACGCTGCAGAATCCACCCTCGCTGAATATCGGCGGACAGTTTTCGCGCAGTACTTATCAGGTCACGCTGCAGGCAGCGAGCACCGCGGAACTATATGACAGCGCCGCTCTCATGGAAAAGAAGATGCGCGAGCTGGCAACGATCCAGGATGTGAACAGCAATTTGCAGATTAACACCCCGCAGATAAACGTCGACATCGATCGTAAACAAGCAGCATCGCGCGGAGTAACTGTGGCCCAGATTGAAACGGCGCTGGGTTCGGCTTTTGGCTCGCGTCAGGTTTCGACCATCTATTCACCTACCAACGAATATCAGGTGATCATGGAGGTCAAGCCGGAGTTTCAAACGGACCCGTCGGCCCTGGGCAGACTCTATATTCATTCATCCACGGGCGGTTTGGTGCCGCTGAGCACCGTCGCAAGTTTTTCGCGTGGTGTCGGCCCCGCGCTGGTGAATCATTTCGCTGAGCTGCCCGCTACAACCATCTCGTTCAATCTGCGGCCCGGCGTGTCCCTGAGCCAGGCGACTCAACAGATCACTACGTTGGCTAAGCAGACACTGCCGGCCACGATCACCACGACCTTTCAGGGCTCGGCCCAGGTCTTTCAGTCATCGTTGCAGAATCTGACACTGCTTTTGCTGGTCGCGGTGCTGGTGATCTATCTCGTGCTGGGAATTCTCTATGAAAGTTTTATTCATCCTTTGACAATTCTTTCGGGGTTGCCGTCGGCGGGACTGGGCGCTTTGCTGACGCTGCTGATTTTCCGGCGCGAGCTGGATATTTACGCGTTCGTGGGCTTGATCATGCTGATCGGAATCGTGAAGAAGAACGCCATCATGATGATCGACTTTGCGTTGGACAAGCAGAGAAGAGAAGGCCGGCCCGCGCACGAAGCAATCTACGAAGCCTGCGTCGTGCGCTTTCGTCCCATCATGATGACGACGATGTCAGCCTTGATGGGCACACTGCCAATCGCACTGGGCTGGGGCGCCGGCGCGTCCGCGCGCAGAGGTTTGGGGCTGGCGGTTATCGGCGGATTGATCGTGTCGCAAGTGCTGACGCTGTTTCTGACGCCGGTGGTTTATCTTTACTTTGAACGGTTTCAGGAATGGTTTCGGCGGGCTCGTGGATTTCGCGGTACAGAAGGTGCTGAGATCGTTTCGCCTTCACATTGAAGGTCTTGTTCAGTGAGCGGCTTTGCCGCCTGATGTGCGGAAAGGCTTTGCCTTTCCGGGTGAGGCCTAAATGAAATAAGAGGCTGCGCCTCGACGGGAAGCCGTTAGCCAGATTTATCGGGTTTGCCCGCAGGGTTATTAGCCCAGCGCTTTGAGCGCGGGGTGACGCGACCCCAAATATCAAGAGAGCGCGCTTTAGCGCGTTCTCCCGACTTACTCTGAAAACTAAAGCCCGCTGAAGCGGGCCTTAGTCTTACTGGAGTGTGCACCCAGCCGTAAACGGCTGGTCTAATAACCCTGCGGGAAAGCCGCGTGAACGCGGCTGTTGTTATATACGGGCCCCAAAACCTAAAACAACTGGAACTTGATCGTCAGATACTTCTTCGGATTCTGGCGAAAGTCGTAGAGCAGCTTCACGCCTTCAGATGAAAGATTGTTGACGTTTGAGTAGAGCTGATCGTCGGTGATTAGTTTGCCAAGCGTTCCTTCGCCGCGCTGGGCCCCGGCCACCACGCTGTCAATTCGCGAAGCGGTCGTGTTGAAGCGAGCAATGGCTGTGCGCGCGTCGTTGTAAATCGCTTCGTCCTTCACCAGCTTGCCGAGTGTCCCCTGTCCCGAATTCACGCCCGCCACGATGGAATCGATTTGATCCATCGAATGATTGACGCGATCGGCAATGCGGCTGACCTTGTTGTACATCTCGTCGCTTTGCAGGAACTTGCCGGCCGTGCCGCGGCCAGCGGCCAGATCCGCGGAAAGTTTTCTCAGGTTGGCAGAGATGTCATTGGCGTTGTTGTAGAGCGCTTCGTCATAGATAAATTTACCGGCCGAGCCTTTGCCGCTCTTGATCTGGTTCGCTAATTCCTCGGCATCGCGAATCGTCGCGTTCAGATTGTTATAGAGAGCTTCGTCGTTGAAGAGGCGTCCGACGGTGCCTTTGCCTTCGCGAACGTTCTTAACGACTTCGTTAAGTTGATCAGAAAGCTTGCTTAGTTTCTGCGCCAGTTCAGTTCCGTTAGTAGCCAGGTCGCTGATCGTGCTGCCGGAGGTTGAAGTCAGTAGATCGTTCTCTTTGATTTGCTGGCCCAACGACGTGCCTGGGGTGATGTTGACAATCATTTCACTTCCTAGAATACTCGGCGCCATTTGCTGGGCCGTCGAATCTGAGCGGATGCGATCCTGCGCGGGGACGCCGTCGATCTTACTGTCGATGGTCATGAATGCCTCGACCTTTTGCGGGTTGGGGCCGCTGCCAACTTCCGAGGGGTTCAGCAACCTGATGCGATCCACTTTGCCGATGCGCACGCCCGCCAGGCGTACTTCCGAACCTTCGCGCAGGCCGTTAGCGTCAGAGAACCGCGCCCGCAGGTGTATGTGGCTAGCGAAAGGATTAAGCGTTCCGGACGCGTTCAGGATTAGCAGAATCAGAACGGCGATAGCGATAAGCACCAGCAAGCCGACGCGTAGCTCGCTTAAGCCTATGTTCCTGGTTGATTTTGGCATGACGTTAAGGATGAAGGCGCAAGGATGAAGGATGAACGTCAAGACGCTCATCACTCGTTTTTATCCTTTATCCCTCATCCTTCATCCTTTCTTTAGTGTCCGCGCAAGAATTTCTTAATGTAGGGATCGCCCGCATTGCGCAGGGTTTCATCCGTGCCGCTGAAAATGATCTCTCCGTCGCGTATCATCAGGACTTTACTGTTAATCAGGCAAAGTTTCTCGCCCTCTTTTTCGAAAACCACTTCGCCGGCTTCGTCGACCACCGCATATTCCGAGGTTAGATAATCCAGGTTGTTCATCTCGTGGGTCACAAAGATCGACGAGACATCTTCAAGATCGCGCAGCTTCATTGCCAACTCGCAAATCGTGCGCGCCGTGGGCGGATCGAGACCCGCGGTGGGTTCGTCGAACATGACGATCTTTGGATCACCCACCAGAGCGCGGGCGATACCCACTCGGCGCCGCATACCACCGGAGAGTTCGGAAGGCATTTTGTCGATGGCTTCTTCCAGATTAACAAAGCGCAACATGCGCCGCACTTCGCTTTCGACATCTTCTTCCGGCACCCCTTGTTCGTGCAGCTTAAAGGCAACGTTCTCGTAAACCGAAAGCGAATCAAACAACGCGCCTTCCTGGAAGATCATGCCGATCTTTTTGCGGACTTTCATCATCTCGGCTTCACCGTAGTTGGTTATGTCTTCGCCATCGACCAGAATCTGTCCACTGTCAGGTTTGAGCAGACCCAGGACAAGTTTGATCGTCGTCGACTTGCCGCTGCCTGAGCCGCCGAGAATGATTTTCGTCTCGCCCTTCATCACCTTAAAGCTGAGATTATTCAAAATGGCACGATCGTCGAACATCATGGTGACGTTACGAAACTCGATAGCCGGGATCGCGCGGTCGGAATCGTCGACTTCGCGAAATGTCGATTCGGCAGCCTGATCGCTGACGCGGTTGTCCGCGTCTTTAGAGTCCGGCCGGTCAATTGAAGTCTGAGTCATCATGTCGTAGTGCCCAGGATAATCTGCAGCGCTTTCGCCAGGAAGAAGTCGGTAACGATCACTATAATGGAAGCACTCACCACTGCGGAAGTCGTCGAACGGCCTACCCCGACCGTGCCGCCTTCGGTCTTCAGACCCTTATGACAGGCGATGGTGCCCATCAAAAACGCAAAGACCAGCGGTTTGATAACTCCGCCGATAATGTCGTCAGTAGTAATACCGTCACGCACCGAATTTAGAAACATCGACGAAGGCAAACCGTACAGAAACGTCGATACCGTCCAGCCTCCGGCGATCCCCATTACGTCGGCGATCAAAGTCAAAAGCGGCAACGTAATTAC
>JAWWPL010000396.1:0-11113 GCA_033850605.1 Blastocatellia bacterium
CACTGCAAGACACGACGATTCAGATCGCGTGCATCGGCGGCGCCATCGCCCTGATGGGATTCATGATCACGATTCGGACCGGTGACTGGACTGATATGCTAAGGGGCTTTGGGGTGTCCGCCATAGTACTCTTCTACGGTTTCCCGTTTCGCAATGCATGGGAACGCTTGGTGAGGCAATTGGCTCTGGACGACTGAGTGAGTGGTCTTAAACGACAGCCGGGGTATTTGCCAAACGCATGCCGTGAGTCTCAGACCGAGTAACCTGTCTGCCCGCGACTCGGCGGCGCAAAAAGCTGGCCCCATCTTCTTTCGTAACCAACCCCTTTTCGATCAGATCGTAAATCGCTCCTTCGAAAGTAACCATTCCGTGCGCTCGTCCGGTTTGCATGACTGAGGCGATTTGATGGGTCTTACCTTCACGAATCAGATTTGCCACCGCGGGAACGTTCACCAGTATTTCAACTACCGGCACGCGTCCATGGTGATCGGGTCGCGGGAGCAGCGCCTGGGCCACAACTCCGCGCAAGCTCTCAGACAGCATTACGCGAATCTGGGCCTGCTGCCCCTGGGGAAAGACGTCGATCACGCGATCGATAGTCTTGATTGCGCTGTTGGTATGGAGCGTGCCAAACACCAAGTGACCCGTTTCAGCCGCCGTGATTGCAAGTGAGATCGTTTCAAGGTCGCGCATCTCACCCACCAGGATAATGTCGGGATCTTCTCTCAGGGCGGCGCGTAAAGCAGCACCGAATGACCTGGTGTGACTGGCCAGTTCTCTCTGGCTGATCAAACAACGCCGATTCTGATGAACGAACTCGATCGGATCCTCGATGGTAATAATATGGGCCTGCTGTTTTTCGTTAATCGTGTGAATCAGCGAAGCGAGCGTGGTGCTCTTTCCCGAACCGGTCGGACCGGTCACCAGGATCAATCCTTCCGAGGCGTCGATCAGATCAGCCAGTTGCGCAGGGAGATCGAGTTCATCGATAGTCTTGATGTATTCCGGAATTAGCCGGAAGACCGCGCTGATTCCGTTTCGTTGCATGAAGACGTTTACGCGAAAGCGGCCGACGCCCTGCAACGGATAACTCAAATCCAGATCGCAGTTCTCGGTGAAGAGTTCTTTCTGGTTCTCAGTGAGAATCTCAAAAATCAAAGCACGACAAGTCTCGTTCGACACGTTGCGATAGTTGAGCTTCACCATATCGCCGTTGATCCGCAGGTAAGGGGCGGAGCCGGAAGTTAGGTGCAGATCTGAAGCGCTTTGCTGCTTCATCTGCTTGAGAAGTTCATTTAGTCGGGCCATATTTCAAACAATTTACCCGACTCGGGATCGTCGGAGTATCACGTTCATTTGCCTGTCGGACTAAGCTACATCCAGCAATCGTTAACGTGTGGAACCTGGGAAGCAGGACGTCTGTCCATGGGCAGGGAAGTAGTTTGGCTATCGCGGATCATCGATTGAGGCGAATCGAGTATCCGTTCCCACTGGGTTTCAATTTGTCATGATCCGGCGAAACCGCGCGGAACGTGTTTCGACTATAGCAAAAAGATAAGACGCGGACTAGACCTTTGTTGAGGGGGTAGTACTCCCTGGTGAGTTGCAAAGATCACAGTGTTGCCAAGTCGCAAGAAAAGAACGCCATACAACTGTTGCGACCGTTTAGCTCCGTAGGAGCCGAATGTTTATAGAAACGGTCGACCCGACGACCCTAGCTCCGGAGCGAAATACAACTGGAGTCTAGTGCCGAGACGCTCGCCAGGTAAACGTCTTGTCAGTCCGCGCTGGATGTGGAAGAGCAGTTCCCCACACTGTCACCGTGGGTAACGGCCAACCAGGCTCCAAGGGCCACGCGAAACTGGATACTCAACGTTTTGGCAGGAAATCATTATGGCATCGCTCTTGCGATAGGTCGGAACTGTTACTCGTCTTCGGACGAGCCCCACCGCCAGGTGAGAACGTTCTTCAGTCCGGACTAGGTGACCGCTCATATGGGCCAATCAGTAAACCTTTCGAAAGCGAAAACAAAACTCAATAGCGACGCCGGGGTCAGTGTGACGGAGTTGCTGGTCGTAATTGTGATTATCGGCTTAGTCACCACCTTCGCGCTCGCACAATTCGTGAATGCCAGCCGGAGTGTCAAACTTTCGGGTGCGACCCGCACTCTCTCCACTTATCTGGAAAAAGCTCGAGTAGACTCCGTGCGCCGACACGGTGGAGCGACCGTAAATATAAACAGCGCGACGAGCTATACGGTGAATCTTGATTTCGCCGGCACAGGCACTAATATCGCGCGTACGGTTACCCTCCCGCCGGGAACAACTTTGACCTATTCTTTGCCGCCGGCGACCACCAGCATCGACCCTTCCTCAACTCCTTTGACGATTGCCTACGACTGGCGCGGACGTGCCGGAAGCAAAGTCTTGATTACCGTTACAGACTCAACCACCAGCGTGGGTTCAAGCACCATCTCAGTGGGAGCGGTCGGCGATGTTTCGACTGATACCACCGTTACCGGCCCTGTTAACACTCCGACGCCTCAAACGACAGTCAGCACCACGTCGGGAATCAAGAGCATGAGTTTCTGATGAAAGCAGCAGGAGAGACGATTAATGAGATTAGCTGAATCAAAAGGGCGCCCCGCGGCTATTAGTCAGCGGGGATTTACGCTAATCGAGACGACGATCGCCATGATGATAATGATGGTGGCCGGACTCGGCGTAGTGTCTCTGTTCACCTATTCGATTAGCTATAACTCTGGTGGAAACGACCGGGCGGTGGCCATCAGTATAGCTCAACAACACATCGAGCAACTCCGTAGCGTTCAGTTCACTGATTCACTCCTTAACGTAACCGCGGCAACTGTGCTGACACCCGATACCGTAAGTAATGGCCGCACCTATCGCGTCACCAGAACCGTGACCGGTTCAAATAATGACAATAGCGGAAACCCAACTTTGAAGACCGTCACGATCCGCGTGGACCCGAGCAGCCCCGGTTGGGCCGGCTTCCCAGTGATACTGCGAACCATGCGTTCCGCCACCAGCAAAGGGACGCACTGACCCGATCTGACGATTTGGAAATACGCAACGAGAGACCCCCCAAGTCATGACCAAAACACCCATAACGTTGTCCGGCGAATCCGGCTTTTCGCTAATGGAACTCCTCGTCGGGATGACAATTACGCTCATCATCGTAACGCTCGCGTCTACCTTGCTCGCTTCATCGTTCGCAATTCGCGGCCGTGAAAACCAGAGGTCCGCAGCCATTGCCGATGCGCAGCGGGCGTTAACTACAATGTCTCGCGAAATAGCCAACGCGGGTTACGGTCTCAGCACCAACGGAATTGTGGCCGGAGATTCTGGTCTGAACCAGATACGGTTTCGCTCAGATCTCGATTTGTCAGGCGCGACAGCCGCTAGCGGCGAAGACCTGAAGTACACCCTCATCAACGACGCCAACGGCAGCTTTATTGTGCGAATGGATCTTCAGCCGGCACAGACCACGGGTCTAATTGCCAACCGTATCGACGGATTGAAAATTCGTTATTACGACGAGCGAGTCACTTACACGATAGGTAACTGCGCAACCGGTGTGGTGAATTGCGATATCACGAACGTCCGCAACGCTGCAGGCGCCGTCGAAGCTGAAGTGACGCCGGATCTGGCCAAGTACATTGTCCTGATCATCAACGTCACACTTCCGGCAGTCGGTACAGTAGGTTCACCCGGTTACCAGGCCCCTTCCGCGACCCAACTCGTTTCCACCGTCACGTTGCGGAATGCGAGCCTGCAATATTACTGAAGACGGCTTCTTAAGAAATTACGAGGGAGAATTATGATCCAAGCTCAGTCAACATACGATGCAAAGAAGCGGAAGAGCGAGCGCGGAGCAGCGCTGATCACGTCGCTACTGGTCGCTACGGTGCTTTTAGTTGGCGGCGGGGCGTTGATCCAGATAACGTCGATGTCAGCGGCCAATTCCATTGATTCAACCTCTGAAGCTCAGGCTTACTACGCCGCCGAGGCGGGACTTCAGGCAGCGCTCAATGCATTACGTGGAAATGCCGCGCATACATCCTCCGCCCTGCCCACAGGTATGACCACCATTGATTTTCGCAACGCAGTAATTGCGTCATCTTCCAACGATTGTCCCAGTGGGGCAAATGGCGATCCTTCAACCTCGGCGCGTCTCTCGCGATGGCTTCCTTATTCTGCCACCCAGACTGCCGCTACGCGCGTAACTGTGGGTACCAATCCCACGACCCAGTACTCCGTGGTTGTTCTCCTTCCACCGGGCCCGGATGGCATATTTGGGACCGCGGACGACGACGTAATGCCTGCCGCACCGGGCATACCGAACCGGTTGCTTATTCAATCCATCGGCTATGGCCCAAACAGTGCTCAAAAGCGGATGAGCATGATTGTGGCCAGAACTGCCTTTGATCCGATGGTTCCCGCGATGATGACTCTCGTGGGCACCCCCGCCGGAGCTCCCCCAATGAGTTTTGACAGCGGCAACAGCGCCAACCACGTCTATAGTGGGGTCGATCATGCTGGTGTTAGCGCCACATTGCCGGCATTCGGCACGACTAACGCAATAGACAACCTCGCGGCCAGTGCTGACGCAGCGTCGAATACAACTTCCACTCCAGCATCCGCAATTGTCAGCCTGCCAGGATATCTGCAGACACCGGCAAAGACCCGAACTTTCCTCGATACAATGCAGGCAGCCGCAATAAGGGGAGCAAATGAAAACCCAGCTACAGCAACCTATCTCCCCAATGGCGGCTCCGGCAACCCGACCGGATTTACGTTTGTTAAAGGTGATTATGTAATGGGTTCGGGTAGCGGTTCAGGTTTATTGATCGTTACGGGAGAGTTGACCACACATGGTGACACAGATTTTAGCGGACTGGTCTATGTGCTTGGTACAGGTGCAGTGAATCGCGATGGTGGTGGTGGCGGCTTCTTCTATGGCGCGACTTTCGTCGCCAACGTAGATTGGCCTGCACAGAACCCTGCCTTAACTAATTTTGGCGCACCCTTCTTTAATTTCAATGGCGGGGGAGTTGCCACGATGCAGTGGGATTCAAATGCAGCTGCCAATGCAATGGGGTTGCTGCCGGCCCCAGTATTGGGAGTCTGTGAGTATTAGAACTGAGCATTCCGAGCGAGGCCCATTTCTGACGCACTAGCCCTGCCCGCTCCCTTCTTTGATTGACCTCATCCGTTCCCGCGAAAGGTAATTAATCGTGTCTCAAAAGACAGCTGCCGCTGACCAGGCGGTAAAGTTCTCAAGAAAATGTTCTGAGTGCGGACTTAGGAACTTTGTCGAGGCGAAGGTTTGCCGGCGCTGCGATGCTGACCTTTTGAGCCGCTCGGCCCGAGCGAAAAAGATCCTACCAGTGCGGGAAAGCACGAATCAGCCGCGCCAGTCTAGAGCCGGGCGCATCCTCCTCTTCGTTGCGGCGGCAGCCATCCTCTCCGTCATGCTTTTGTTTTATGTCCGGCGAGTTCCGCAAGGGACAGAAACACTGGCCGGCCCAGTGGACGGCGCGGAATCATCGAAGCAGTCCGCACAGTCAGTCCAGGACACCGGGCAGAATGCGGTTATTCAGGACGACGAAAGCGCGGAGCCGGCCAAACAAGTGCTGGCCGGGCTTAAGCACTTTCAAGAAACGCCCAAGCTCACCATGAGTTATGAAGAATATGATCAGATGCTGGCGAACCTAAAAGCTGATTTGAATAACACCCTGCCGGCATTTGACCGTCACCAGCCGAGTGACGAGCGCTTTCGCAAGGAAGTAGCCGCCGCGCTTCGCGATTACACCGCAGCTGGGAACTGGTGGAAGACAACCATTCGGAATAGTAAAGTGCTTAATGACTCTGACCGAACCACCCGGCTTCAGGTTGAGTGGGGCTCAGCGCAAGCACATCTCGACAACGCCGAAAAGCAGTTGGTTCAATAGAAATCCGGGATTATTCAATCGTGGAGTCATAAACCAACTGACTCCCTGGAAAGGCCGTCCGCATCTGGGCGGCCTTTGTCTTTGCCTGCCGCCCGGTCCACCTGCCGCGGTCATCCAGGAAGTCCACATTCCCCAAGGGCTTTGCTACAAGCAATCCTGTTTCAGCACAGATTGAGGCGGCGATATGGATAACGCCGCGAATACATTCAACAGACTTGACGAGGTAATTGGTTATCGCGCATCGAGAGAAGGAGGCGCGCGAAAGTTTTCACTGATGCGGGTGGGTGTGGCTGGAACTATGCAGCAACGTCGACAGTTCCTGCTTCTGTGAACTGACTAACGGATGTCACACTTCGATCCTGTTCGGCCGCTTCGCTAACCCTGCCATCACGATGATATGCCGCTAGTCCGCGGAGGAATAGTTCGCGCACTAACTGGGCTTTAGCCAGGCCAACTTGCTGGACAAGATTCTCGATTTCGCAAAAGGTTTCGTTGGGAAAGCTAACGGCCACGTAGACATTAAAGCTGGGGCCCTTGCTCTTTCTTTTTCGTACTTCATTCATCATTGATTCTCCCGGTTCCTGCGCTAATCCTTAATTTAATAAGGCAGCAGCCATACCTGCTCAAGCGGCCGTCGGGGTGGTTGCCAGATCCGTTTCCGGATCGTCGATCAAGCAGTGTTCATATTGTTCTTTGCTGAACCAATCGTGCTGGTGCTTGCCGTCGATCAGCACGAACCACTCGACAATTACTTCAAAGCCGTTCTTCTCGATCTCATCAAGCTGCATCACCGAACCCACACTTCCGCTGGGAACCCCATCGACCGACACAACCGCACGCACGCGCCGGCCGAGTTTGGTCTGGGCTTCTTCCTTACTGAACCTCAAAGGTCTCTGATCGGGGCTCATTTCTTTCTGAACGCTCGGAGCGACTTTCTTTCTCGATTATCATGACAGCGGTGGCCGTTGCAGGTGAGGCCGAGAGAATACAGCGAGAGAACTCTTGGCGGTATCAGCGAACTCGGATTCTTTCGTGGGACATACGAGCATCCGCTTGTCGGCCGTTGTCCTACAGGCGCTATATAGGTAGCGTTCGAGATAGGCCTGATTGGGTTATGTCCGACAAACTCTAGGAAGATCTGATTAAGTGCCTCGACGCGTAGCGTCGCTATGAGTTTAGCCCGCCGTTTCAACGCCGGGATCACGTGGTTAGCAAGTCTCGTCGCGTAGCGATGATAAAATTCTTTCCCCGGCCTTGAAAGCTTTGCCTCAAAAGTCGATTGGTGCAGTCACGAGTTTCGTGTTTAGTTCGTGTGACTTCGTGGATCGTTCCTTTTGTCCAGGAAAACAAAGACGATCCACGAAGTCACACGAACCAAAATAGATCCGACTCGACGCTCCGGAACGACTTCGGCAGTCTCAACCTATCAATTGGTGTTGCAGCGCGTAGCGGGTAAGTTCAGCGTTAGTGCTCATTTTCATCTTTTCCAAAACCCGGGTCCGGTAGGTGCTGATCGTTTTGACGCTCAGCAACAATTCGTCGGCAATTTCGGAAACCGTTTTGCCCAGGGCCAGCATCCGCAGCACCTGGTACTCCCGATCGGAGAGTTGTTCATGCAGCGGTCCGCTTTTATCTTGTTCAATGAAAATCGCCAGCTTCTCCGCGAGTTGAGGGCTGACGTATTTACCGCCCCCGCACACTTTCCGCAGAGCACCGATCAATTCATCGGGAGCGCTCTCTTTGGTGACATAACCCGCGGCCCCAGCTCTTAAAATACGAATCGCGAACTGGTCTTCCGGATGCATGCTCAAAACCAAGACCGGCAGCGTCGGATGAGTTCGTTTCAATTCCTTAAGAACGTCGAGTCCATTCTTGCCAGGCATCGAAATATCCAGAATCAGCGCGTCGACTCGTAAACTATCCACCAGGCGCAAGACTTCGTCTCCATTGGTCGCTTCTCCGACGACGCGTAACTGCGCGTCGTGCGAAAGTATTTCCTTCAAGCCCTGGCGGACGACGGTATGATCGTCAGCAATCAAAACGCTGATCATTTTTGCTTAATCTCGACCTCGTACTTATGGATGTTCAAAGGAATGTCTACCTCGATGACCGTACCCTTCCCCTCGTCCCCGCTAATACTCATTTCGCCGTTCAGCAAACGTACCCGCTCCTGCATTCCGAGGATACCCAGAGAATGACCACCGGACCCTCTGGTTGCTTCAATTCCCTTTCCGTTGTCTGCGATTCGCAGGAACAGGTGGCCGTTGGCCCGCTGTAATCCAACTGTCACTCGGGTAGCCAGTGCGTGCCTGCCGACGTTAGTTAAGGCTTCCTGAAAGATGCGAAAGATTGCGGTGGCGCGATCGCGATCGACTGGGAGATCTTCAGCCATTGAATCCAATTGGCACTGAATCCCCGTCCTTGTTTCAAAATCCTTCGCCTGCCATTCAATGGCGGCCGTGAGGCCCAGGGTATCAAGCACCGGGGGCCGTAACTCAGTCGCAATCCGGCGCACCGATTGAATCGCAGCATCAATATTCTTCAGCGTACCGTTTAGTTTGTCGCGTTCGGGACCGCGCGTATCTTCGCTGGCCCGGTCGCGCAGCCAGGAGACATCAAACTTCAGTCCGGTAAGTACTTGTCCTAACTCATCGTGAATCTCACGAGCAATTCGGGCGCGTTCTTTCTCGGTCACTGATTGCAGGTGCGTCGAAAGCGCGCGTAACTCCTCGCGCGATTTTCTTACCTGATCTTCAATCCGTTTTCGGGAGTCGATGATCCAACTCAGGACGAAGCCTTCAGTGCCAAAAACTACCAACCGGCTAATGTCTTCCCACCCACCCCCCAAACGATATTGCGGTGTGATGAAGAAGTAGTCGAGAGTGAGCCCGGACAAAATAGTCGCGAGCGAGCCGGGTCCCTTTCCTCCGCGCCAGGCGCTGACGATTATGGCCGTCAGAAATAACGGCGAAGCTTGCGGCTTTATCAGCGGCCATAGCAGCAGCGTGGCCAAGAGGGCCAACGCTACGAAAAGCACCGGCGTGCCATAGCGGACCAGGATTGGAGGGGGTTGGCTCATTTTCCAGCGTGCATTGTAGGCAAGCCAACCTCGGTTAACAATAAAACTCAGCCGCAAGACGGGATATTTCCCTAAGCGGCGGAACGCAAAGGGCTCTCATTAGCACTAGGCTTTAACCCGTTGGTCAAGTTCCACGAAATGTTTTTTTGAACCGTTTCCAACGGTTCCTCTGATCATTTGCCAGCAAAAACCCCCAGAAAAGGTTTCTTGTCAATTCCGACTTCGACACACCCGGCTGAAGCCGCGGTGCTAATAAGACTGCTCCGCCCGTTCGAGCGGCGCAAAATCGACGAAGCCGCAAACAGCCGATTAAAGCCCTGTCCAATACATTTTGTGCGAGGGTGCGGTGATTCCCTTCCTATTCCTCACAAATTTTGCGGAAAACAGCCTGACACCTTCTGGAAGTTAGGGCTCTTTCGGGCTTTCTAAACCACAGATGACCCGCATTGCCGTTTGCACGGTAACCCAGGAAGGTTGCGGATAACCGAAAAATCTAAGGAGAAGTCGCACAACCATGAAACTCTTATCCAAAATCGCTTTTACATTTGCTGCGCTCGCATTCATTGGAATGACCAGCGGCAGTGCATTCGCAGATGGCATTGTGTTGGTCAGCCCCGACATACAGAAACTGGTGCCACCCCTGGCAGCTCTGAACCTCCAGCACAGCGGCAACAGCTCGACTGAATCCGGTGGCGTGCGTTACACGGGTAGTGGAGACCTGGCCTTTGGCGACATCAGTGCCGGCCCTCATCAACATACCGTTGCGTTTAGCGACCTTGGATTAGGAAAGGCCAATGACCTCCGGGTGCTGCTGAACATTAATGAGGCCAACGGCGGTACCAAGGCGCCCATCACGATCGATTCTCTTGTCCTGACCGCTTATGACAAGAATGGCAACTCGGTTTTCAGTGCCGACCTGGTTAACGGACAACCCGTAGGTCTGGATCAGTTCAGGCATGGACAGGGCGCAAACTCCGACTATGTTTTCGGTTTGGACACTGAAGCGGCAGCGCGCTTACAAGCGGCGATTGACCAGAACCCCGGCCTGAGACTTGGATTAACCGCAAGTATGAGCAACGTCAACGGCGGACCCGAGCGATTCACCTACAGCGGCAACCCGGGCCCGGTTCCTGAACCAGCTACAATGGTTTTGTTCGGAACCAGTCTCGCAGGCCTCGCCAGCGTCGTCAGACGACGCCGCAAAGCTGCCGCGATAAAGGCAGCGGTTGAGACCGATATCAACTAAGACGTCTAACACCAGCTTTATTGAGTGAGAGCCGGACCGCTGAGAAGCGATCCGGCTCTTTGCCTTTTCCCGTATTGGGTCAGCTTGGAGTTCAAGCAGCTTTGCCCAAATAGCTCAGACTCTCACGGTCGCGTGGATACGAGGCAAGCAAATCTCTTACCCCTCCTTACATCCGGTTCGGAACTAAGGCTAGAATGATCGCCGCTACCCGGGAGAGATCGCATCGGCCTCAGCATCGAACGAATCGAAATACTTTTATTGATTGCGGCGGTGGTCGCGATGCTGGCTCGGCGTCTGCACGTACCTTACAGTGTGGGATTGGTGTTTGCCGGCATTGCCCTGGCGCTGCTGCCCTTTTCTCCGGATATCGAACTCACTAAACGACTCGTCTTCACAGTCTTTTTGCCGCCACTTATTTTTGAGGCTGCGTTTCAATTGCGCTGGCCGGAACTGCGGAAAGATCTACCCGTCATCGTAACTCTGGCAACCGTCGGAGTCTTACTTTCGGCGGCGGCCACCGCGGTCGGCATGCATTTTCTGGCACGCTGGACCTGGGTCAACGCAATTGTCTTTGGGATGTTGATTGCGGCCACAGATCCGGTTTCGGTAATCGCCACCTTCAAAGACGCTAGAGTTCACGGACGTATTCGTTTGCTGGTGGAGGCGGAAAGTCTTTTCAATGATGCGACGGCCGCGGTTGGTTTTAGCCTGGCGCTTTGGTTTGCATCAGGTCATAACCCTGGGATTGCCGGGGTCACGCAGACACTCGCAATCATGATCGCGGGCTCACTTGTCTGCGGAGCGATCATTGCCG
>JAWWPL010000464.1:0-8387 GCA_033850605.1 Blastocatellia bacterium
CGATAGTGAAAAGCTTCATAACGATTTCAGATAACCAGCACCATCAAGCTGATGCTGATCAGCTGGACGCTGACGAAGCTTCATTCTACTTATTTGAGAGGTGAGACGCTACTTGTTGGCTGCCGCCTGGTCACCGTCGCTCTTGACCAGATAGTAACCGCGCCGCGAACTTATCTCCAGCTTGCGTTGTTTGCCTTTGACATCGGTCGCTTTTACCCGCAGCGCGAGCTCGTGCATGTGGCCGTCATCTTTTTCCTGCTCGCTGAGCGCAAAACCCAGACTGTATCGCGCGGTCAAGTTGCCGATAATTTTGGCTAGACCCGAGCCATAGTCGCTGGTCCGGCTAACGCGCACGGCTTCACCCCCGCTTTGTTGCGCCAACCGTTTCGCGCTGCCCGCGAGGCTAATGCCTGTCCATCCGATCAATGGCTGACCCAGAGGCAACAGAAACTTGTAGAGGGTGCGCATGTCTACGGTCAGCGAGTTGAAGATAGCATTCTCGCGCACCAGGATTCTTTCAGTCGCCTCGCGGTCTTCGTAGAAGATTGGCGCAATGCCATCCGAGAGCCAGACGATGGCGGCCTGATGATCAGGTCGCTTGTCGGCCGCTAACTTCGTAGCATCTCGCGTAGCTCCGGCCATGTCATAGATGTTGTCTAACTGAATGTTGACCTTGCCGTTGCTGCTCACGCGTTTGACACTGACGGAGCCATCCTTTTTGGTGGTGCGGGTGATGACCGCCCCGTTCTTGCCCTTAATCGTTTCAGTCTCGAGCACTTCATTTTCTTTGGCCTTGGCTTGAGCCGCCTCGTTCTCTTTGTCCTTGCCGGGATCCGAAGTGACACTGACGCTGGCGCTGCTTTCTCGGTTCGGGTTGTTCTGATCATGTTTCGCGGCATCGGTCTGTCCGGATTCCGGCGCTGGAGCTACGAGAGCTGGTATGCGAGCCAGCGCAGTCTCGAGTTGGGCGCGGTCACGCGTGAATTCCGTCAGCCAAAGGGCTTTCCCATTTCTGATTACCGCGGTCTTGTCATCAACGCTATTCAAGTTGATCGCGAGAATGGCGACCTCGTCGCCCGCTGGGAGTTTGGCCAGCTCGTCGACCAGCGCGCGGCGGATCTCTTCGCGTTTCAAAAACCGGCCCGCGCCGTCATCCCGCAGATCCAGAATTAAGACCAGAGCCAGGGGGTTGCGCGCCTGACCTTCGCGCGTGAAATAAGAGATCGTGCGCGGCTGGCCATCGTCGAACAGCTCAAAATTCTCGGGCTTGAGATCTGAAATCGGGATACCGGTCTTCTTGTCTTTAACCAGTGCATCCATAAAGACGACCCGAGTACGCACGCGAATAGTGTCAGCGACTTCCTGTGCCGCGGCCAATGATGCAATGAATAGAGTCAGCAGGAGACTCAGGCAGATAATGGAAGTTCGTTTCATGATTTCCTCTTTGCGCCTTGGCGTCTTTGCGTGAGATTTGGATGAGTTCATGGTTGTCGATCCTTTTATCGTGCCCTCCCATACGGTCGGGCTACTGACATTGAGTTAGTTGTCGTTGATGGTTGCGTCTTCCGTCAGGGCCTTGCCCCTTCCCTCTGGATCTTTCATTAGTTGCGCCAGAATTTCCGGCGACACCGTGGCCTGGACCACGGTTGCTTCGTGCCGTTCAATAGTGACGACCAGGACGTGAAACTTATCGGCCGCATCGCGGATGAATATGTAGGTCTGCTCTTCATTCTTTGGCGCGAGTGTTTGCACCAGTGGCGACCAAGTTCCCGCCAACGTTGCCTGCATCGACTGCTTGAAGGTGGCGATCTGGCCGCGTGAATCAAAATTCTGCTCTTCAAAGAAGGCCACGCGCACACTGCCCGCTTCGGCCAGTCGTTTGTAATCGCCACCCTTGATTTTCGCTGCGGTGCGCACTGCTTTCATTCCAGCCCGCGCCAGCAGCGGAATGCCCTGGTGTTTGACGTGATAGAACTGCTCGATCATCTTCACGGCGTCATTGAAGCCATCGCCATGCGCCAGCGAGGTTGCGGGCAGCCCATTAAAGACATTGAGCAGCAGCGCTATCAGGAAGCTGGCCATGAATCCGGCGATTGTTAATCTGGTCCTCATCGGCGTCTATTTCTTTTTGGTTTTATCCTGCTCGATACCGAGATCGGGGACGCCGAACTGGCCTTCCAGCTTGCTGAGTTTGTCCAGGTCGATTGGTCCCACAATGTTCACTACGGTGAACTCCCGCGGCTCCATGCTAAGGACGGCCAGGCCGGTGATCTGTTCACCAACCATATTGAGATAGACTTCGACGTTGTCGCCGGTCTTCCTGCTTTTGACAGAGAGGATCTTGCTCCAGGTGTTGCCGTGAAGCTGGGAAACTATCGAGTCAACTTCGACCTGCGAATACTCGCCGTCCTTTTCGAAGGTAAAGCTCTTGACGTAGATACCCTTGATGCCTTTCAGGACTTCCTTGATGTCCGCATCTTCTTTGCCCGAAAAGAATTTGGCGGTTGTTTGCATCAGGCGCTCGTCCAGCTTTACGTCAACCGTTTCACTCGCCTTATTGGCCAGGAAGTCGAGCTGATCCATCTGCAGCTTCGGACCCTGTGCCCGGGCAGTGAATGCGCTGCCGGCCAGCAAAAGCAGGAGGATGGATACAACTTTCCAGTTACCTTGGAAGAGATTTTTCATAGTTCGTTCATCCTATCTTATGTTGATTGCGAATTTGGTTGAGCTGCGGGAAACCCTGCGTCCTTCGCTGCGCGAGGTTCAACTTGTAGCTGACCAGCCGCAGCGCGACCAGCACCTGTTCCTTTTCAGCTAACTCCTCCGGAGTTAATTCGGGTTGTCGAATCACTGTCCGGGTAAAGCTGTTCCGGTTTCGGGCCTGAAGACTTCGCGGTGCTCCCCGCTTCTGAACGCCGGTCTGCGTTGGACTCTTGACGGCAGTCGCAAGCGGAGTCTGTCCGTCCTGATTTGTCGTTGGCGTTGCCGGGTTCAACGGCTGGGTAACGGGCGAAGTCGTCTTTACTTCAATTGCCCGAGCCTGACGTCGATTGAAATTAAGCCAAAGGCCCAGGAGCACCGCGAGCAAAACTATCGCCGCGGCAATAGCCATCGCGGGAAACAGATTTCGGCGGCGGCCAACATGCAGTTCAGGTGGAATCTCCAGGGTTCGCGGTTGATATCGCAGCGTGCCGAGAATCTCTTCGAGTTTTTGAATCTCGGGATCAGGTTCACCTGAACGATCCCAAAGATAGTTGTCGTTCATATCTTTCATCTCCTTACTCGGAGCGCGGACATCCTGTCCGCCAGGCGGGCGGTAGCCCGCCTCTAAACCATTCTTACGTAACAATGGCTCCGATCTTTTCGCGCAACAGTTTGGTGCCGCGGTGTAGATTGACTCGCACCGAAGCCGGCGTTAAGCCGGTGCGCGCGGCAATCTCCGGGCCGGTCATGCCTTCGACGAATCTCATTACCAACGTCTCGCGATAGGCTTCCGGCAAACGGCAAATCAAATCCAGAATCTCCTTCGCTGTTCTGTTTGGCGACCGTGCGACCGCCATCTGCTCAGTCACTTCGATGGTTTCGCGCGAGCTGCGATAGAAGTCCATCGCCCGGTTGCGTGCGATCATTCCGATCCATGGACCAAAGGCGCCGGGGTTGCGCAGGGTAGGCAGCTTCCTCAACGCGTGCAGAAAAATGTCCTGCACCAGATCGTCGACTTCGCCTCGCGGCACGCGCGCCAGCAGAATTCCATGGACCATTGGCGCATACATTTCATATAGCCGGGCGAACCGATCGCGTTCCCCATTCAGCACCGCCCTTACCAGCACCTCCTCAGGCCGCTGCTCCGTTACTGCCGCCGGCGCCGTGAATGATTGGGTCATGGGCAGCATGTCCGCGGTTGCTTCAGCCTCTAACATTCCTGCGCCTCTCTGAAGAGCCCTGGTTTCATGTCCGACCAACCTTAGTTTGTCGGACGTTTGGTCGGACTTTGCGTTTGTCTGACATGGCTAAGACGGGAGTTGGGGAGAGAGTGTTAACTGGAAAACGAATGGTTTAGAGTCGGGCTACTGCCCGACTCTGCGGGCGGTAGCCCGCTTCTAAACCGAATTAACTCAAGAAGGCGTTACAGCACTTCCTTCCTTTGTTCGCCTGGTACGTTAGCTAGCGCGAATAGTTTCGTGCGCCACAGGACGAGCGTCGACACTAGCAGCGCCACCGTGCAGGCAGCCCCTCCCTCAATCCCGTAAGCACCGCCGGTCAACCAATCGGGTCCGGCGTTGATGGCTTGCAACAAAGGGGCGGGTGCGATTCGCTCAATGCCGCTGACCGGAAAACCAAGCAGCGATGCCTGGGCCCAGTTCCATGACCAGTGCAACGCCAGCGGCAGCCACAAGCTTCGCGTTCGTAGGTATGCGACCGCCAGCCACACACCAGCCAGAGCGGTGTTTACAAACGTGAATCCGGGAACTGCGTGCGGGTTGTTAAGATGCACGGCGGCGAAAGGAACCGAAGTAAGCAGCACGCCCAGCCAGGCGAGGTGCGCGCGCGTCAACGTTTGCAATGGATAGCCGCGGAAAAGTATTTCTTCCGCCGCGGCCGCGAACACAAAGAGCAGTAGCGAGACGACCAAGGTCCGGCCGACTGCCCCCGAGCCCGCGGCGTCGACGCGGAAGTGGACGCCGCGCGTTACTGATGTCAAAAGGGCAGCCAGCAAGAGCGTCGCCGCGCCCAACAAAGATCCCAGTCCAAAGTTTTTGAGCCAGCCGCGGTGCGGCAAACACCCCAACGCCCGAAAGGGCAGCTCTTCGAACAGAGCTCCGCACGTCCAGGCTACCAGCGTCGCGGAAATCAGAATCGATCCATGCCCCGCGACAAAGGCCCAGTTGCTGTTCGCCAGTTCAAGAGCACTGCGATGAAGCGCAAGCGACAAGCCCAGGAATAGAAGCGCCTGGCTTAATTGGGTGCAGATCAGGAAAGCGACTGCGAATATCGCCAGACGCCACCCACTGCGGAGGTGTCCGTCTTCATTGATGAAAAAGTTATGAGCTTCCATCGAGTCGCGGCATTCTAGCATCTCGCAGGTCGCTGGCTTTGGGAATGATTTGTCCGCAGATTACGGAAAATAGAGCAGAAGGAGCAAAAGGCCATCAAATGGACAAGCAGTTGCGGCTTTGCCGCAGCACACTGCGGTAAGCCTCTGGCTTACCGGCAATGTTGATTGGGATTGTTCTGAGGCTGCGCCTCAGAATGCTTGAGGCTTAGCCTCAAGCATAATTTTCGGGAGACTTGCCGGAAAGGCAGAGCCTTTCCGCAGTGTGCGGTGGCAGAGCAACGAAGCTACCAACGGTGCCGGTGTGCTAAACTTTCGCTCGACCGATTCGATTATTTGAGCCTTTGAGTTTTGGAGTAGCGGTCGGCCGATGAGGTCAGTACCGTGAGCGGTAGCGACCGGGTCACCGTGCTCCACAACAGTCGAGATTTGAGCTTGAGACCCGGTCGCTACCGCTCCCGGTACTGACCCGCTTCATGTGAGCAAAGCAAGCAACCAACTTGTTGAAGGCAACAGTGGGACGACGATGCCCAAGAGCCGTCGCACCGTACCCTGGATACTGGCCGGCATTGTGGCCGTATTGCTTGCGATCATCGTCGCTCAGCAACTTCTCAACCGGGGATCGGTGGTTACGCCGGAAACCGGATCGGATACTCTCCTGCTTTACGCGCTTTCTTCACTAAATTTTGCGGCCTTCATAGTCTTTAGTTTTATTCTCCTGCGCAGCCTTTTGAAATTGCGTCGCGAACGGCGCGAGCGTCAACTTGGATCACGAATTCAAACGCGCCTGCTCGTGTATTTTATTGGACTGAGCCTGTTGCCAATCGCGGCCATGGCCGCCTTCTCGTACCTGTTCCTCAATCGATCCATTGAAAAGTGGATGGGCCGTCTGCCTGAGAACGTCGTCGAGCAAGTGCGCGAGCAGCAACGCGACAGCCTCGCTGCTCAGAACGGCAATCTGAGGGAAACGGCCACATTGCTGGCGACTGCAATCAAGGCCCGACCGCAGTCGGAATGGCAGGCGACGCTGGACCAGCTTGCTGCAACCGGCGAACTGTCAGCCATAGAAATTATCTCGGACACCGGACAAGTCCTGGCCCGCAGCGAAACAGCGGTGCCACAGTCTCAACACGACGAGCTCAACGGCGTCCTGCAACGCGCGCGCGATCCGCATGCGCAGGCCAGTGAGACGATGACGGACGGCAAAGGCTTCGATCTCACGGCAGTCCCTTTGACCGGCTCGCTGCGTTTGATTCTGGTACCGCACCGTCTCGGCGACACGGACATAAACGACACGATTGCAGGTTCTCAACGCGAGTACCAGCATTTGCTTCAAAGACAACGGAAGGTCCGGCTGCTTGGTCTTTCAACGCTGGGACTGATGACTTTACTGTTGCTGTTCGCTTCGACCTGGGTGGCGATACATCTGGCGCGCGGTTTGGCCGCGCCGATTAAGTCTCTGGCCGAAGCTTCGAAGGAAGTCGCGCGCGGCAATCTGGCACATCGCGTTGACACAATTGCTGACGACGAATTGGCTTTACTGGCTGAATCGTTCAATCAGATGACCGCCGAACTCGAAGAAAACCGTGGCCACATCGAAGACGGCGCGACGGCCCTAAGGGATAAGAACCTGGCGCTGGAAGAAAGGCGAAACTATATCGAGACCGTGCTCGAGTCGCTTTCGACCGGGGTAGTTTCGCTGGATCAAAATGACTGTGTTACGACCATCAACACCGCGGCTATATCTATCTTAAGGCTGGGCGAAGCGCCGCCGGCGTCGGCCCAGCTGACGACCCTGTTGAGTAGCGAGGATCGGGTCGCCTTTGAGCGGCTGATGCGACGCGCGCGACGCGCCGGCCGGGCGGCAGAGCAAAATCAGTTAACCCGCGGCGCGGTTGGCGCTGCGATTCCGGTGGCGCTGACAGCGACCGCGTTGAGAGGATCGGCCGGCGATGGCCGCGGCGTGGTGCTGGTGATTGAAGATCTTTCCGAATTGTTGTCCGCGCAGCGCGCCGCGGCGTGGAGCGAAGTCGCGCGACGAATCGCCCACGAGATTAAGAACCCGCTAACCCCAATTCAGCTTTCCGCGGAACGAATCGCGCGCAACTTCAGGATACGGGTGAACGGGTCAGTACCGGGAGTGGACCGGGGTCCCTACGCGGGCAGCCCGCGTGGGGTGGTGGATGCGACCGGGTCCGATAACTCAAGTGAGACATCCGAGGCAGTTTCAACCAGCGGCAACGGTTTTTCCCTGACTGAAGAGAACCGCGAAGAGCTAACGCGAGTAGTTGAAGAATGTACGACCTCAATCACACGCGAAGTTGCGGGCCTGAAGGCGCTGGTGGACGAGTTCTCGCGGTTCGCGCGAATGCCGCCGCCGCGCATGCAACCAGGAGAACTGAACGAAGTCATCAGACAGACTGCTCAACTATATGCGGAACGTTTGGAGGGCGTCGAAATGCAACTGCTGCTGACTGATCAGTTGCCGCCGGCGATGTTCGACAGCGAACAGTTGAAAAGGGTGTTTGTGAACCTGACTGACAACGCTCTGGAGGCCCTGGCGGCGATGCCTGATGAGCGCCGGCTGACGATCAGGACCAGGCATGACGCGGCGCGCGATCTATTAATAGCTACTGTTGAAGACGCAGGCGAGGGAATACCGGCAGGCGACTTCAAACGACTCTTCCAGCCTTATTTTTCAACGCGCGGACGAGGAACTGGATTAGGACTGGCGATTGTTTCGCGCATTATCACCGAGCACGGCGGACGTGTTTACGCGGAAGCAAACCTGCCGCATGGGGCGAGGTTTGTTATTGAGTTGCCGGTGAGCAGTCAATCTCTTGAATAGGTCAAATAGGTCCTATATGACCTATTCTTCTTCCTATGGAATCAATCCTAATTGTTGACGATGAGCGCGGCATTCGCGAAACCCTGAGCGCGGTGTTGCGCGACGAAGGCTTTGCGGCCGACGCGGTCGAAACCGGCGAAGAATGTCTGAAGGCGATTGCGCGTCGCGCGTACGGATGCGTGTTGCTGGATGTCTGGTTGCCGGGCATTAGCGGCCTTGAGACCTTGAGCCAGCTGCGCGAGTCGAAGTGCGACGCCGCCGTTGTGATCATCTCGGGTCATGGCAATATCGAAACCGCCGTGCGCGCCACGAAACTTGGCGCCTTCGACTTCATCGAAAAACCGCTGTCAATCGAAAAGACCGTGCTGACCGTGAGAAATGCCCTGCGGCAGAGGCAACTCGAGCGCGCCAATGAAGAAATGTCCGCCGAGTTGAAGGCCGAGTATGAAATGGTGGGCGAGTCGGTGGGCATGCGCGCGTTACGCA
>JAWWPL010000468.1:0-3694 GCA_033850605.1 Blastocatellia bacterium
ATTCATAGTTGGAAAGATAAAATCCGAGCGCGGTGTGTGCTTCGGCCAGCGAATCGTCCAGCTCCAGGGCTCGTTGAGCCGCGCCCTTCGCCTGCGGCATGCTGTCGTTTGCCGGCGCCACATCGTAACTGGAAAAGAGAACGTATGTTTCAGCCAAACCTGAATACGCGAGGGCGTAGTTCGGGTCCTTCTCGGCTGCCTGCCGATAGAGCTCAGCAGCTTGTTTGAGAGATTCGCCCGTTCGTTCGTTCCAATAGAATTTTCCTTTCAAGTAAAGCTGATAGGCTTCGGGATTTGTCGTGTATGTCTTTTCGACCTTCGCTGCGTCCGCGCCGGAGAGTTTCGATTTGAGCTTGCTCGAAACATCGCGCGCAATCTCGCTTTGGAGTGTTATGAGATCGGATTGCCTGCGATTGTATTGCTGACTCCACACCACCTTATCCAATACGACATCGATCAACTCGACGAAAAGCGACAACTCCTGTCCGCGTTGGACCACGCGTCCGTTTAGAATCGCTTGTACATTCAGCTCTTTGCCGATGGTTTGCGGATTTGTTTCCTTACCTTTGTAGCGAAAAACAGAAGACCGCGGTTTGACATTCAGGTTCGGTAGTTGCGACAAACTGCTGATGAGCGTTTCGGTCATGCCGTCCGAAAGATATTCAACATCGGCGTTACCGCTTTCGTTGACAAACGGCATCACGGCAATTGATTCGATCGAAGTGTTGTGGTTTCGATAAAAATAGAAGTAGCCGGCCACGGCAATAACAACTACGACCAAGGCGAGCGGCGCAATCAGAAATCCGCGTCGTCTCGGTTTACTCAACTCCTGTGTTGTGCCCGGAGTCTGTGTGGAGGGAAGCACGGTGGTTGGAGGAGTGGGACGACTGATGCCAGGAGCCCTTGACGTGTGCGGCAGAACACCCGTCTCAATCTCGCTCGAAACCGGAGCGGACGTGAACTTCGCCGTGCCCGCTTCGGCGTTGACTAGACCAGAATCGCTGATTAGCGCGGTGCCATCCGCGCGACAGTAAACGAGCGCATCATCAGTCTCAATGCGATTGCACTGGGGGCAGCGTTTCATGAAGATCGGTTTCCAAAAAACTGGTTGTGCTGATCGAGTTTCATCGACTCCATCTTTTTGAGCAGGGCAGGGAATCGAGGATCGCTGTGGAGTCCTTCAAAATCTGGGTTGCTCGCGAGCCGTTGCATATAGATCCCGCGTTCCTGGGCTAGATACACTTCGCCCATTCCGCCCGCGCCGAGTTGGCTCTTGATTTCGTAGTGGCCTAAGCAATCACCGGGGAAAAAGTTAGGGCTCATGCGCAACGGATGTCCGGGTTCGACCGTAACGGAATTAGTGCTGTTAAGAGAATCATTAGAAGGACGCTAAGTAATGTCCTGCTGGAGGCAGTCATTCTAGATCATTATGTCGGTCTGCAACTACCAAGGACTGTCCACGGAATATCCGCGCCTGGATTTTGGCGAGGCTTCGGCTGTAGTCCGGATAACGCCTGAACCAGACTGACCAGCAACGAGGCTTGCGCATTCGGGTTGGCGTGGTCCTGCTCCCAATTTTCCAAGGCGCGGACGTTGGTTCGCAGATAAACTGCGAAGAGAGCACGCGAGCCTCAGGACTTGATGACTGACTGACGGGCTGTGGTGTCTATTTGACGCTTCCAAGAATAGTCTGGCGACTGAGCTTTCGCTTGTTTTTCGATCTCCTAGTCTCGGACGAGATGGGGTAAGTCTTGCTTGGCAACCCGTCGATGTCCTTCTTCAGTTTTACGTCAAAACTATCAAGTTAGCTCCGACTTAGCTACAATCGCGGCTTCATCTGAGTGGAACCCTCGAAACGGGTTCCTTTCCAAGCTCGTATCGCGTTCTTTCCCTGTCGCGTGGCAGCTCTACTCGCGACGGAGTGCTTATCAAGAATTCAATTGTCCGATGCCCACGCCTCGCTCGGATACCAGTTTCAACGCGCCGGCGGCCTGCGCTTCCTGCTCAAATCGTCGCTGCCTCTGTAGCGGAACGAGCACGCGCATTTGAACTTTTTGATCGGGCGGATCAGGCTAGAAAGATGCGGGATAGCTTTGCCACGAGTGGCTGGACGGCATACCTGCGGGAAATTGTGCGCAGGATTGGGAAGACTCGGCACCAGTGAAACGCGGAGGGCCAGTCTGCTGGCAGAACTTGGTGAAAAGGAAAAGGCGATCGCGAGTCTGAACCATGCGGCGGCGAAGGGAGATTATTGGCTTTTTTCGATCAAATACGACCCCGCGTTCGATCCGCTTCGCGGCGATCCGCGATTTCAGGAACTGTTGAAAAAATTCAATCCACCGCAGTAACCGAAGAAAGATCATGAAACGAAGATTTAGAAGCCCAGGATTTATTCGAACTCTTTTTATCGCTGCTGCCTTTGTATTGGTTGCTTCACCGCTCGCCGCTCAAAAGGTCGAGACCGGATTTCTGGATCGAGCGGTTGTCGTAAATAAGACTGAGTACCGATACCAGGTTTTCGTCCCTCGTGAATTCACTCGCACAAGAACGTGGCCCGTCATTATCGTTCTGCACGGAGGCGGCACATACGGAAGCGATGGCATTCGTCCCACAGACGGGGGCTTCGGCCGTGTGATTCGCTCCAGCCGTAACGGTTTTCCCGCAATTGTCATCTTCCCACAGGCCCACGCTGACGGAACGCCGGGCTGGCAGCTTGAAGGTGGTCAGGCCGCGATGGCGGCGTTGGACAAATCGATCAAAGAATTTAACGGCGATCCGAAACGCGTTGTACTCACCGGCTATTCGGCGGGCGGTAATGGAACGTGGTCGCTGGCACTGCGGTACCCGGAGCGCTTTGCGGCGATAGTTCCGATCTGCAGTTTTGTCTCGCAGTTCCAAGGCGTCGCCAGCAAAGTCGATTACCCCGCGCTTGCTCCTGCTGAGGTGGCCGATCCATATGCATTCATCGCAAAGAGAGTTTCGTCGATCCCCGTGTGGATTTTTCACGGCGACGCGGACAAGACGGCGCCCGTCGAAGGATCGCGGAAAATGGCGGCGGCGCTCAAAGCAATCGGCGCGAATGTTCAATACACTGAGTTGCCTGGCGTCGATCACAACGCCTGGGACCCCGCTTACGCGCGCGCTGATCTGATCGAATGGATGTTGAAACAGAGACGACGTTAACGCCTATGACTATAGAAGCAGGTGAGAGTCTCGGGAATTACAAGGTCTTGTCCGCTATCGGCGCGGGCGGAATGGGCGAAGTTTATCGTGCCCACGATGCGCGGCTTGATCGTGAGGTCGCGATCAAAGTTCTCCCTGCCGATTTCGCGGCTGACAGAGACCGACTGCGTCGCTTCGAACAGGAGGCCAAAGCGACTTCGGCACTAAACCATCCAAACATTCTTACCGTTTACGACATCGGCGAACATGATGGCTCGCCGTACATCGTTGCAGAACTGCTAGACGGCGAGGAACTGCGCGACCGTTTGAACGAAGGGTCGATACCGCTGCGCAAGGTGACGGAGTATGCGCAGCAGATCGTCAACGGCCTTTCTGCCGCACATGAGAAAGGTATCGTTCACCGCGACCTCAAACCAGAAAATCTCTTTCTTACCAAAGACGATCGCGTGAAGATCCTCGACTTTGGCCTGGCGAAATTGTCAGAACCGGCAGCGGTAGCGACCGGGTCAGA
>JAWWPL010000513.1:0-3571 GCA_033850605.1 Blastocatellia bacterium
GTTCGATGCATCGCGCTATCGGAAGTGACCGGCTGAAAACTAGTATTGCCACAACGGCCGCAGAATTTCGCCCCTCCCGCAAAGCGAGACCCGCACCTGGTGCACGCAACTACGGTGTGGGGCGGCAAAGCCATCCCGGAAACGCTGCCCAAACTACCACCCTGCGAAGGAGACAAGCCGCTGGAAGGAGCCGACTTGAATTGGGCCTGAATGATCTGCTCATCGCCATCGGCGCGAATTTCAATTACTCGCTCATCGTCCTGATCTCCCGAATGCGCGACTCTGAGCACGTGTTGCCCGGGTGGAATTGATTTCAGGATTACTCTGCCCGATCGCCCGATGCTCCCGTGACGCTCATCGTCGACGTACACTTCGGCGCCGCTCGGCGCCATCACCACCAGACGGGATTCGCCTTCATCTTCCGCAACCGAGGCGCCACTGGCTGCTCCATCGAATTCGCTGTACCAGGCGGCAACCGTCGGCGGCCGTCCGTCCGCTTCCTTCTTGAGCGCATGCATCACAGCCTGTTCGACGGGTGCGGGAATGTCGGAACGCAGCGTGCTCAGTGCCGGAGTCTCTCCGGTCAGCTTCTGAGCAAAAATCTGCATGATGTCGCCGGTGAACGGTGGCCGCCCTCCCAGCATGTGATAAGCCATCGCGCCGAGCGCATAGATGTCGGCTCGAGCATCGAGCACCGCTCCTGACTGCATCTGCTCGGGCGCCATATACTCGGGCGTGCCGAGAATTCCGCGCGACGCCGGGCCACTTCCCGAAGCATCGCCGGCCAGGCTTTGACTGATAATCTTAGCCAGGCCAAAATCGCCGACCTTCACCAGGTCGTCGACCGAGATCGAGCCATCCTTCTTCTTGCGTTGCACGATGAAAACGTTCGCTGGTTTCAAATCGCGATGCAGGATTCCCTCATCGTGCGCGGCTTCGACCCCCGCACAGATCTGACGCAGCAATGCCTGGGCGCGCTGAACTGACAGCGTGCCTTCGCGCCGCAGAAGTTGATAGAGCGATTCGCCTTCGACATATTCCATCACCAGAAAGAAGACGCCTTCGTCGCTCTTACCAAAGTCGTTAACGTCGATGACGTTGGGATGTTGAATGGAAGCGGCGGTGCGGGCTTCGCGCTCAAAGCGCGCTATCGCTTCGCCTTCCTGGAGGTCTTCGTCAGAGAGAACGTCCGGGCGAATGGTTTTTACCGCCACCCGGCGAGTAATCAAGTTTTCATCACGGGCCAGATACACCTGTCCCATCGCGCCCCTGCCGAGGCGCTTGTCGAGCCGGTAACGCTTGTTTAGCAGAGTGGTGCCCGGCAGGGTCGCCTTGGTCTTGGCCTGATCGTCAGGACAAAGCAGGACCTCGTCTTCATAACATCGTTCACATCGGGGGCATTCGCGCATGGTTGGTTAGTAATAAGGAGATCAATTACGAGGGGAAGAATAAGGAATAGCTGGCATGCGGTCAATCGGGCGTCCGGTAGCGACCGACTTGAATCTCCTGAAAATAGATTTTTGAACGCAGAGGACGCGGATGGTTTCGCAGAGGGCGCGGAGGAAAACCTTTGCGTTCATCTGCGAATTCCTCTGCGTCCTCTGTGTTTATCGATCGCTTGTCCGAGCTCGACCCTAATCCCACTTGTCCTCCAAGAAATCTTTTGACTTGATGGGCCAAGTGGCCCATAATTCCCTCCCTTTGCCCCGACGGGGTAGGGCTGGGCCCGTTCGAGGGTTTGGAAAATGCGGGCGCGACGCCCGCGTTTGTGTCTTAGCAGTGGCACAGACTTTCGGTCTGTGACTTTTCTGCAGGTTCGGAACACAGACTAAAGTCTGTGCCACTTCGGAGAAACAAGGTATGCGATCGATTTGGAAAGGCCACATACGTTTCCTGCTGGTTGCGATTCCGGTGCGCGTCTATAACGCCATCGAAGCGTCCGAAAAAATCCAGTTCAATCAATTGCACCGAGAAGACTTTGGTCCCATCGGCTATGACAAGCGTTGCAAGAAATGCAATCAGGTGGTGACCAGCGAGGATATTACCAAAGGCTTTCAATACGAGAAGGATCGCTACGCATTGGTCGAGCCCGAAGAGATCGCCAAAGTCAAAATCAAGACTACCAAGGCCGTAGACATCCTCGGCTTTGTTGAGGCATCAGAGATTGCTTCAACCTTCTATGACTCGCCCTACTATCTTGGTCCGGACGGGCCGGTGGCTGAAAAACCTTACGCGTTGTTATTACAGGTGCTGAAGGACACGGGCAAAGTTGGACTCGCCAAAGTCGTGCTGCGCGATCGCGAAGATTTGGTCGCCGTCTTTCCGCACGAGAATGGCATCGTCTTACAGAAACTCCGCTATCCCTCCGAAGTGCGCAGCATTAAGGACGTCCCCGAACTCGACCACGAGCAAAAACTCGACAAACGGGAGCTGACCCTGGCTACGAGTCTGGTCGAACAGATGGTCACTTCCTTCAAGGACATCGATACGGTCGATCACTATCACGAGGCCTTGCGGAAATTGATCGACTCAAAGATTAAGGGCAAGAAGGTAACCGAGTTCGAAAAAGACGAAGAGATGCCGCGCCTGGATATCATGACGGCACTCAAGAAGAGTTTGCAGGCTTCATCCCGCAAGCCGATGGTGAAAGCCGCGCCCGCCGCAAAGAAAAAAGCGGCGCTTACTCTGGTCAAAGCGAAACCGGCGGCGGCGCGGAAGCGCAAGGTTGGATAGGATTTGTCTCCCAAGGCACAACGCTCGCCGTGATGAGGTCAGTACCACCCGCGTGAGCGGGTGGGTTCATTCGTCATCTCGAGTGTTGACTCTTTGATCCACCCGCTCACGCGGGTGGTACTGACTCACCATAGCGATTGAAGATCACCCGGGCCGTACCGCTTTCTGAAACGCTTTCACACCCAAGGCATTCAACACCTCGCCGCGTCTGACCCAGCCACGGCGCGCAATCCCCACTCCGTACTTAAGATTATTCAGCGCGCCGGTAGAATGCGCGTCGGTTGAAATGACGAACTTGATTTTCCGCTTGCGAGCTTCGCGCACCCAGCGGGGTTCCATATCCAACCGGTAAGGATCGCCGTTGATTTCGATCGCCGCCCGCGATTCTGCGATCTTGTCAAGAATCTCTTCGACGCGGCATTCGAACGGGGGCCGCTTCTCTATCAAGCGCCCTAATGCATGACCCCAGATCTTGAAAACCGGCTGTTGCATTGCCGTCACTATTCGCCGCGTCATTTGATCTTCGTTCATCTTGTAGCGCGAGTGAATGCTGGCGACGATCACGTCGAACTGCTCCAGAATCCAATCCGGATAATCCAGCGAGCCGTCTTGCGTAATATCTGACTCGGTACCTTTCAGAATCCTGACCTTCGTTTGTTCCTGCACCCGATCAATTTCTTCCCATTGCCTTTGCAGACGATCAATCTTGACGCCCCCGGCATAGAACGCTGTCGGCGAATGATCCGTGATCGTGATGTACTTCATGCCCATCAACTCCGCGGCATGGACCATTTCCGCGACGCTGTGCTTGCCGTCAGAATACTTTGTGTGACAGTGC
>JAWWPL010000518.1:0-4301 GCA_033850605.1 Blastocatellia bacterium
TTAATCTGCGGCTAAATTTCTCTTTTGTTGCTACGGCTTGGCGGGGGCGGCTGATGGACTCGCCATCATCGTGACTCGTTTCTTCCACTCCGCCGGCGTGGTCGACCTAAGTTGTGGTAACTCAGCGGCAGCAATCACCAGTTTTCGCACGCTTGTGATCACAGCGAATTCAAGCGCGGCGCTTGGTTTCGCGGCTTCATCTAACCTGGCAAGCTGCGCATCTCGCCACTCCGGAGCAGGCGCAGCTCCCGCGCTAAGATGAGAAATCGCGTCCAGTCCTGCCGCAGCGATAACCGATAGATTATTTGCCAACGGCCTTGCCTCCTGCAGAGCTGGTGACCGGTCGATCATCGGTTCCAGCGCGCGACCTGCGGTTTGCCACTCTGACAGAATTTGTTCCAGGTTCTGCCGGTACAGCGCAAAGCGCGGAGCATCGGAAAGGAATGCATCAACAGTAGCAGCGAATTGGCGAGCCGCCTCACTGTCCGGTCGCGCCGCGTCAACCAATCCGGTTAGCGGGCTCAACATTGTCTGCGTCCTCATTTGATAACGGCGGTATTCTTTGACCGGTTCAATTATTGACGCCAACGTGCGGAGCGGCCCGGGGTCGTTGCTCCCCGCCAGACGGCGCAGCAACATGCCGTAATTCTTTTCGTGAGTCAGGCCCAGCTCCTCCAGTTGACGACTGATCACTGGCAATCGGCGATACATGTCGTCGACGTCAGTAACGTTTCGCGGCGACCAGAGCCGTTCGGCAATTGCGGCCGTGCGTGGCCAGATGCGCGAGTCGATGGTTTCCGGACTCACCCACTCGCCCCACATGGTCGCTTCACCGCCGAGAATATGCTTCGCTTGTTCCGGAGTGAGGGTGGAGTTTGTGGGAATTGGATCGGCGAGATAATGTTGGGACGCGGGAAAGATCAGATCGATGTAATAGCCCGCCGAAAGAATTCCGTCGTAGCCTTTCTTCGCGGCATCTGCGAGAGAAGCGGGTCCGCGCCACGAATGGATCACTGCATCCTTAGGCAGATCCGGATGCAGTATCTCTTCCCATCCGATCATTTTCTTGCCGTGTTTCTGCAAGATTTTTAAGATGCGCTGATTGAAGTAAGCCTGCAGCGCGTGATTGTCTTTGATACCTTTCGCCTTCATGAAGGCCTGGATCTGTGGATTGCGGTCCCATTGCTTACCTTCGTTTTCGTCACCGCCGATGTGCATGTAAGCATCAGGGAAAAGCGCAGCCATCTCGCCCAAAAAAGTGTCGAGAAACTTGTAGGTTTGTTCACGCGTCGGGTCGAGCGCCGGTTCAAAGATTCCCGCGCCGCGTTCAATTTTGAAAGGACCTGGAGCACTACCCATCTCTGGGTAGCCAACCAGCCAGCTGGTGCTGTGCCCGGGAATATCAAACTCAGGCATTACTCGAATGCCGCGGTCGCGAGCATAAGCAATAATCTCGCGCACCTGCTCCTGCGTATAGAACAGACCATCGGAGCCGAGGCTGTGAAGCTTGGGAAGCTTCTTACTCTCGACGCGAAAGCCCTGGTCCTCGGTCAGATGCCAATGAAAGACGTTCAGCTTTACCGCGGCCATTGCATCGAGATTCCGCTTGAGGACTTCCATGGGCTCGTAATGGCGGCCGACATCGATGAGTAAGCCGCGCCAGGGAAAGCGCGGTTGGTCCTGAATCCGAATGCCGGGCAGATAGTAGCCGTCGCGATCGCCCTGTAGCAGTTGCAGGAGAGTCTCCAAACCGCGGAGCGCTCCCACAACTGTTGGCGCTATCAAACGCGCCTGCCGGTCAGTGACTTCCAAACTATAGCTCTCATTTTCATTGAGAGAGGGAATGCTGTCGCCCGCTCGCTCGCATTGAATGACTAGAGTCGCGGTGCTTTCATCGGTCCCCGGCTCCACGGGAAAACTCAAAATCGTTCGTCCTGCCAGTCGCCTCAGCGTGCGAGCGACGCCGCTGCGTAACCGATCGTCTGCATAGTTCTTTAGTGCGACATTGAAGCTGGCCGTAATGGGTAAACGGCCGGCCTGCGTTTGGACCGAAGCAGGCGCCGGCATCAGATTGAGTTGGCCCGGGACGATCATTTGACCGGGGGCGCCTTGTGCCTGAAGCACGGCGGGCACATTAAAGGCAGAGATTAAGAGCAGCACAAGGATGGTATGTTTGGCAGCCTTCATGGTTAGCAGGTTTCACCTTTATTGTTTGGCAGTAGAGTTGCTTAAAAACGGTTCTAATCGAGCCGGAATCGTGACATAATCGCAGCGCAATTATTTCGTCGCATTGTAGCCGATTCACTCTGAATCGTAACGATCAAAAGCAGCCGCGAGGAAGATTTCTTTCATGAGCATAAAGAGCACTCAGGGCCTTGATTGCAGGAGCAACTCGTTTAGCACGACGGCAGTGGGGGGCGCGCTCTTATCCCTTGTATTTACGGCTATTCTCGGTTTGTTTTTGACCGTCTGCCCCACAGCAGAGGCCAGTAATCCTGCGGTTTGGAGCCTGGTCTGGAGCGACGAGTTCGAAGGTGTCAGCGGTTCGCCGGTTGATTCAAGCAAGTGGTCCTTTGATGTGGGCGGGAACGGCTGGGGCAACAACGAGCTTGAAACCTACACGAGCCGCACGGCCAACTCCGATCTCGAAGGCGGCACTTTGGTAATCAAAACGCTGAAAGAAACGTTCGCGGGCTCTGATGGCATAAGTCGGAACTACACTTCGGCAAGACTCCTGACTCGGAATAAGTTTACCCAGGCCTATGGACGGTTTGAGGCGCGGATTAAGATCCCCTACGGCCAGGGGATCTGGCCGGCCTTTTGGATGTTGGGCGACAATATCAATACGGCTGGCTGGCCCAATTGCGGCGAAATCGACATCATGGAAAACATCGGCAAAGAGCCGTCAATCGTTCATGGGACTTTTCACGGACCAGGCTACTCAGGCGGGAGCGGCATAGGCGCGCCGTACTCATTGCCGAATGGTCAGAAGTTTTCCGACGATTTCCACACCTTTGCCATCGAGTGGGAACCGAACATCGTGCGGTTTTACGTCGACGGACTCTTGTACCGGACGCAGACATCTGCGAATCTACCCGCCGGCACATCCTGGGTCTTCGATCATCCCTTCTTTATTATTCTGAATGTGGCGGTCGGCGGAGGCTGGCCGGGGAATCCCGATGCGACAACAGTCTTCCCGCAAAAGATGCTGGTCGATTATGTGCGTGTCTATCAACGCGCCACACCGTCAAATGTTCCGGTGCTGCTTACTGAGGAAGGCGCTAACCGAGCGCTGGCTCTCGATTCAGTGACCTTCAAAGCCGATCCTTTTCCGGTCAGGACATCTAATAACTTCAGTCCGGATCAAACCACCAGGCTGATGCTTTTATCCGCCAACCTGGACCTGCAGCCAGGAGACGATCGATCGATAGTATCGGCCCAGGCCGATGATGGGAAAGGTCATACATATCCGCTGGATGTGGAATGGGTGGGAAGGCTGCCGAGCTTTGATTGGATCACCGTTGTGATTGCTAAATTACCGGATCAATTAATAGGTACCGATCAAGCGCTTATTAGCGTAACCGCTCACAATCAATCGAGTAACCAGGTTTCGGTTTCGTTATCGCCTTGAGGCGAATGCGACCGCGGCCTGACGAGCAGAAGGAGATTCTCAATGCATTGCCGAGTTGTTAATTGCCCAAGTGTCGCGCGGCTGTCAGTTGCCGCGCTGTTTTGTCTTTGCCTGGCCGCGACCACTCTGGCCCAGGGAAAACCAGGCGGGGCAGGTCCTCCGCCCAACAACAATCCAAATGTCGGAGATCGTATCAGGCAGATCGATGAAGGCAGACTGCGCGGCGCCGAAACGAATGTCAGCCTGGAGGAGGAGAATCAGAAGCGTCTGCAGGGTGCGATCGTAAACATGAAAGATGATTACAAGCGCATTCAAGTGCTGCGTAACGACATCGCCCGCAACCTCGTCGCGCGCAAAGCGATCGAATACAAATTGGTGGCCGAACAGACGGCTGAAATCAATAAGCGGGCCAGCCGAATGAATGTTTACATGCAAGCCCGCGTTCCGGATGAACAGAAGCCAAACACTGCCGATGAAATAAAGAACGAAGAGATGGTGGGCGCCCTGGTGAAGCTGTGCAAGTTGATTGATAGCTTCACCGAAAATCCTGCCTTGAAGAACGCGGCCACTGTAGACTCAAAGGACATTGCCAAGTCGAAGGAAGAAAAGGCCAACGCCGATCGCGACCTGCTCGCCATTATTAAGCTTAGCGCCAGTATTCAGAAGAAGT
>JAWWPL010000525.1:0-16540 GCA_033850605.1 Blastocatellia bacterium
AGCCGATCGCTGACCAAAGAAACATCACACCGCGCTCAATGGCAAATTGCGATACCGTTTCCCAGTTAGTCTCGCCAGTGCGTTGACTACCGCCGGTGAGATCACGGGAACGGGAGGCTCGCCGCACCCGGTCGGTGCTTCGCCGCTGGGAACAATATGCACGTCGACCCTGACCGGTGTATCGACAATGTAAGGTGGGGTATAACCATCGAAGTTTCGTTGCTCCACGCGACCATCTTTGAAAGTAATCGCGCCCTTCGCCATTATTTGAGTGACACCGAAACCAATTCCTCCCTGGAATTGGCTTTCGATCGTCAGCGGGTTTACGGCGATGCCACAATCAAGCGCAACGGTCACTCGATGGATTTTTGGACGTTTGTTTTCGATCGAGACATCAACGGCGCAGGCAACGGCAGTTCCAAAACATTCGTGGGATGCAATACCGGCAGCATGTCCCTTTGGTAAGCTCTTTCGCCAGGCGGCGCTCTCTTTGTCCATCAGGTCGAGCACGCCGCGCAGTTTCTTTGCGTCAGGCTTCAACAGCTTGCGGCGATACGCAATCGGATCCATCTTCGCGCGCACGGCTAACTCATCTATTAGGGTCTCCATGACGAAAGCGTTGTGCGTGTTTCCGACGGAACGCCACCAGAGTACCGGCACGTTAACAGTTGGATTGTGGGCCGAGACATGAAAGTTGGGAATGTTGTAGCTGGTGTCCGACGTTCCCTCGACGGTTGTGTGGTCGACGCCGTTCTTAATCATCAGGGCGGCAAACGGAGTCCCCGCAACCAGCGATTGCCCGACGACCACGTGGCGCCAGGCGGCCGGCATTCCATCCGCCCCGACCCCGATCTCGATGCGATGGGCGTGCATTGGACGATAATAACCACCGCGCACATCATCCTCTCGGGTCCAAACCAGCTTTACCGGTGTGCCGCGCAAACGCTTGGCAATCACTGCGGCTTCGCGCTGCACATGTGAATCGATCACTGCGCGGCGGCCGAAACCGCCTCCGGCAAATTCGGTGTGAAAAGTAACCTGGTCCGGCTTTAGCCCGAGGACTTCGGCAATCGCCATCTGATCCATCGTCTGAAACTGAGAGGGCACCCACGCCTCGGCGCGATGGCCGTCAAAACGGATCGTGGTGTTCAGAGGTTCCATGGGCGTATGCGCCAGATATGGAAATTCATACTCGGCCACAATTCGTCTGGCCGCAGGGATGCCATCTATCGCCTTATCATTACCGTTTGCGACGGCAACATTGCCGGGAGTGCGCGCGAGTTCCTTGTATTTCGTCCACAACCGCAAAGAGTCCGCGAGTTCAAGGCCGGATAGATCCCAATCGATCTTCAAACGGTCGCGGGCCTGCTTTGCGGTCCAGAACCTGTCGGCAACAATTGCCACGCCACTTCCCTTCACCAGCGGAATCTCGAATACGTCCCGCACTCCGGCAATGCCGCGAGCTTCCCTGTCATCTATACTCTTCACGCGTCCGCCGAATACCGGCGGATGAGCCACCACCGCGATCTTCATTCCGGGAAGATCGAGATCAAGTCCGAACTTCTGCGAGCCATCACATTTCGCAGGACTATCAAGCCTCGGCACGTTCTTTCCGATCAGGCGAAATTCCGAAGGGTTCTTCAGACGTACTTTCTCTGGCACAGCCTGGCGGGCCGCGTGATTCGCGAGTTCGGCATAGCGTAATGATTTTCCGTTGGGGCCGTACACGACGCTGTTTTCTGTGCGGCACTGTTCGGCCGAGACGTGCCAACGATCCGCGGCGGCCGCAATTAACATTGCGCGCGTTTTCGCTCCCAGCTCGCGGTACTGCTGAAATGAATGCGCGATCGAGCCGGAACCGCCGACCATCTGAATGCCGAAAAGCGGATCCCGGTAGACATCAGCAGCGGGCGCGAGCTCAGCCACTACTTGCGACCAGTCCGCATCCATTTCATCGGCCAGGATCATCGGCAGAGAGGTTTGCACTCCCTGACCAAATTCAAGCCGATTTACGGTGATTAGAATTTTGCCGTCAGGCCTGATGTGAACGAACGCATCCGGCGGATAAACTTTCGGCGCAGGCGCCGGTCCTCCTTCCTGCGCCAATGCCGGAAGATCGAGATACAAAGAAACCAACAAGCCTCCGGCCGCGACGGTAGATGCCCGCAGAAAGCTGCGCCGGTTCACCCGATCATTTTCCCGCTTGAGTGCTGCTCGCATCGCTTGGCTCCTTTACTGGATGTGGCCCGCGTACTGGAGGTGTCACGCGCATCTTGCGCGTGATCTCACGGGCTGGACGCCCGCCCCATTCTTCAAATCTGTTCCGCCGCGCTCTTAATCGCTTCACGAATTCGTACATAGGTTGCGCAGCGGCAAAGATTGCCACCCATTGATTCTTCAATGTTCGCGTCCGTCGGTTTCGGTGTCGCTTTTAGCAGTGCGACAGCGCTCATAATTTGTCCGCTTTGACAGTAACCACACTGCACTACATCTTTTGCGACCCAGGCATTCTGTACTACGCGACCCACTGGATCCTGAGCTACACCTTCAATCGTAGTTATCTTCCGATCACCAACCAGCGAAACCGGAACCACACATGATCGAGTAGCTACGCCGGCAAGGTGCACTGTGCACGCGCCGCAGGCACTGATACCGCAGCCATACTTCGTGCCTGTCATTTTCAGTTCTTCGCGTAAGACCCAGAGCAGTGGCGTCGATGGATCAACGTTCACCTGTTTGGACTGGCCATTCACATTGAGTTGATAAGTTGCCATGGCTTGTCTCCTATCTTGCGCGCGGACATGGGGTGCCGGCGTCAACCCAGGTACGAGTTGCCGCGACAAACTGCGCATGGGTCAGCGGGGGCAAGGTCCTCTGCGTTCCGTCCGTCTGACGGCCCGGATTCCATGCCCAAAGGACCAATGCTGCTTCTTGATGATGCTTCAGCAGGGCGCGCCCGTCCATATTTTCATTTCGCGATCGATCGGTCACAGCGCGGCACACCGCTGCACTCGACAATGGACGATCGTTAGTGTCCTGCCAACGCATCGACAACGGCGCCAAATGCCAATCGGGTCCACCCGGAACTCCCGTACTGTCGGCGTTAACTGTCTGATGGCATCCCACACAATTTAATGCGGGAACGCCTTTGCCGGCTGGACCGCGGACGACATTCGCGAAATGGCGATGGCGGTCATCACCTTGCTGCGGATAATCTGTGGCCGTGTGACAGTTGATGCAGCGCGGCGAAGTTAGCACTGAATAGACTTGCTCCCACGCCGCCAATCCATCGGCCAGTTTGGGGTCAGCTGCCGAGACTGTGTCTCGACGCTCGATGCCGGCTCGTATTGACAGAGCGACACAAGTCACACACAGGACCAGCATCAACAGGAAAACCGGGAGCCGCAAACGATGGTTCGTTAACATAGTTGCCTCCCTCCCAAACGATCATTCGAAGATCGCCGAGGTTTGCCAGTTTCAATCAGAAAGCTGAAGGGGAATTTCATCCGAATAATAACACGGCCTTTTCCGGTAAGAAACCCTTTGAGGCCACGCCCCGATAGCGCAAGAGGTCAGTACCGAGGGCGGTAGCGACCGGGTCATTCTGCGATAGTGAACCAGCGAGGCCGAAGGCGGCTGGATTCGTTTCTACTCATGCGGGGTCGCCGGCGCAATCACAAAGGTGTCGCATCCTTCCTGGATGCCTGCTGGAAACGCACCGCTATTCTTCGAGGATCTTCACTTCAAGCGTACGGGCCACAGCTACGGGAAGCAGTTGAGGAAGATGAACTTTCCTTATTACTCCCTGACCGCCGACCGCAATAACCTGTTCGTGGGCAATTGAGTGCGTGGCCGTCACCAGGAGGATCGGAGTGTTCGGATCAAAAGCTCTAATTAGCACGCACAATTCCAAACCCGTTCCGTCCGGCAAATAATAGTCAGCGAGTATTACATCAAACTTTTCCGTTGCGGCCTGACGCAGTCCTCCGGCCTTGGTGTGCTCTGCGACAATGTCGTAATCCGGAAGAATAGAGGAGATCAAAGCACACGTATCCTCGTGATCATCAATGCAGAGCAGACGCTTTCTTGCAGACATTGTTTAGAAACCTTTTCAAAATGCGGGGGGTTAATACCACAGGGGGGTTAACACTCAGAGGGAATCGCAGAAAAGCAGTTTAAGACAATATCGTCAATCCAGCAATGCACTCGTTCACCTCACCGATGCCATGATTTGCAAGAGCAGGTGTTACAGAACCGCGAGCGGTAGCGACCGGATGCTGGCACTCAATGGCCGACTAAAAGAGCAACTAAGTGCGGGTTGAATGTATCATCCGGTCGCTACCGCACCGGTTCCGTACCAGGAATGGACTCCTCTCAGCGACGACTCTTCACGAAGACGCTTCGGCCGCCGCCAACGTCGGGTAATCGGTATAACCGTGCTCACCCGGCACATAGAACGTCGATTGATCCGGTTCATTCAGCGAAGCATTACGCCTAAACCGTTCCGGCAGATCTGGATTAGCCAGCAATTTGGTGCCGAACACGATCGCATCGGCGCCGCCTTGTTCCACCAGCGCCTCTCCGGACTCCTTCGAGAATCCCGCGCCGGCAAAGTAAACACCCTGGTAAACAGCGCGCAATTTCGCATGGACTTTGCCTGTGTAATCGGCGACGTGGACGTATGCGATGTTCCGATCGTTCAGCCATTCGAGAATGTACGGGTAAAGCACGTCGGCGTCGGCTTCCTCAATGTCGTTGAAGGGAATGTTCGGCGAAAATTTCACGCCCACCCGCTCAGGGCCAATTGCCGCGATCATCGCGTCTAGGACTTCGAAAAGAAATCTGGCGCGATTTTCGATCGAGCCGCCATATTCGTCCGATCGAAGATTTGCGTTGGTCGTAAGAAACTGTTGCACGATGTAGCCGCTCGCTGCGTGCAGTTCGACGCCATCGAAACCGGCCGTGATCGCATTTGTCGTGGCGGCGGCGAAGTCACGAACGGTTTGGGCGATTTCTTCCTTCGTGATTTCGCGTGGCGTCACAAACTCTTTCATTCCCTCATCCGTGTAGTTCTGTCCCTTTGCGCGGACGGCGCTGGGGGCCACCGGCTGCGTGTGCTCAGGCAGAAAATCAGGTAGCGCGATCCGGCCGGTGTGAAAGATCTGCAAGAAGATTCTTCCGCCCCGCGCATGGACCGCTTCCGGAATTGGCCGCCAGCTTTCGATTTGTTCGTGCGTATAGATTCCCGGCGTGCGGACATAGCCTTTCGCCAGCGGCGAAATATTTGTCGCTTCGCTGATGATTAGCCCGGCCGAAGCCCGTTGGCTGTAATATTCGGCGGCATACGGCGGCTGAATTCCATCATCACTGGCGCGGCTGCGCGTCATCGGCGCCATGATAATGCGGTTATCGAGGTCCAAATTACCGATCCTCAACGGGTCAAAAAGTGTCGTCATTAGATTCCTCTCCTTAGTTCAGTTTGATACTTAGTCAGTACGCCTCTGGGCCTCATGGTTCTGGAACAATCATTCCAGAACAATACAAAAAAATCAGTCGAGTACCGACAGTGTTACCTTCACCACATCCGCGAGCGTCTTGCGATCCTGTGTGGCCTTTGCCATTAGTACCAGACCCTGAAAACTGCTATTGAGAAAACGTGCCACCGCGCGCGGATCGCGAACCGTTTTCAGTTCGCCCTGCTTCTTTCCGCGCAGCAACGCGCGATAGAGAGCTTCCTCCATCATGGCCATATTGCTGCAAGTCCTGGTCGCGGTCGCCTTACAACGGCCGGCTAACTCCGACATCGCGTTACCCATGAAGCAGCCGCGGCGCTCACCGTCACAAAGCGATGCTTCGATTACGCCAGCGAACAACCGTCGCAGCGCTTTCTTTACCGAGCTGTCACTCTCTAATAGATCTAATAGCTTGCGACTCTCTACCTCGCGGTATCGGTCGAGCGCCTGCAGGTAAAGCGCATGTTTATCTCCGAAAGTGTCATACAGACTCTGACGGTTGATACCCATGTGCTTGACCAAAGCCTGGATGGACGCGGCCTCATAGCCACGGGACCAAAAAACCTCCATTGCTTTTTGGATGACCTCTTCCCTGTCGAACTCTTTCTGCCGTGCCATCCGATCTTTGTTAACCTCTGAACGAACTCTACTCTTTCTGGAATGAACAGTCAAGAATAGAGAGAGAGACGGCACAGTGTTCCAATTTTTCTCTTGCGCGGTCTCTGCGACTCGGCGCCATAAGGTCAGTACCGGGAGCGGTAGCGACCGGGTCCATCCACGCCATGGTCGAGTCCGTTGGAACATAACCCGGTCGCTACTGCTCCCGGTACTGACCTCATCACCGCAAGGACGCAGGACGCCGAGGTGGCGCAGAGAATTCAACTTAGGACTCGACCCAAAGCAAAATCATCGGACAAAATTTGGTGACCGGGTGTAAAGTCTAGGAATCTGGTCCAGAGGCATGGCGAAATCCGCTAAGAAAATTGCTTTGGCGAAGAAACCCGCATCGGCGTGGAGTCCTCTGCGCGAATCCGTGTTCAGAGCGCTTTGGATCGCGACCATCATTTCCAACGTCGGAACGTGGATGCAGGACGTCGGCGAGTCATGGTTGATGACCTCGTTGACACCCTCGCCCGTTCTCGTTGCGCTGGTAGAAACAGCGGGCAGCCTGCCAGTGGTGCTGGTGGCCCTCCCGGCGGGCGCGCTGGCAGACATCGTCGACCGGCGTCGTTTGCTGCTGGTAATGCAAATCTGGATGTTCGTCGCCGCCAGCGCAATGGGCATCCTGGCGTTGATGGGCCAGATGACGCCCGGCCGCTTGCTCTGGCTGACCTTTCTGCTGGGCATTGGATCAGCGATTAGCAATCCTGTCTGGCAAGCGATCACTCCTGAGCTGGTTTCCCCTTCAGACTTGCCGGCCGCGATTACTCTCAGCGCTGCCGGCATCAACATCGCCCGGGCGATCGGACCAGCGTTGGGCGGTATGATCGTGGCGGCCTCGGGCCCGTGGGCAGTGTTTCTGCTCAACGCAGCTTCTTTCATCGGAATAATGGTTGTCGTCTATCGTTGGGAACCGGCTCGGCGAAAGAGCAAGCTGCCTCCTGAAGACATCCTCGGCGCCATGCGTGCCGGTGTACGATATCTGCGCCACTCGCCGGAATTGCAAACAGTTCTGATCCGCAGCGGCGTATTCGTGATTTGCGCTAGCGCCCTCTGGGCGCTGCTTCCTCAGCAAGCACGCAGACATTTGGGTCTGGGTTCGTTTGGTTATGGAGTGCTCCTGGGGTGCATAGGTTTCGGGGCTCTCGCCGGCGCGTGGTTGCTTCCGAGGGTGCGAGAGTGGCTCTCCATCAATCAATTGGTGGCCGCAGGCTCTCTCGCGTTTGCTTTGGCGACAATCTCCCTGGCCTACCTGCACTCTTTCGCATTGCTGGCAGTTACCTTAGCGGGCGGCGGCGTTGCGTGGATTGCGGTGCTCTCGAGCTTGAATGTCTCTGCCCAGACGGTTACGCCTTCCTGGGTGCGGGCGCGCGTCATGGCGATTTATCTGCTGGTGTTCATGGGTGGTCTGGCGGCCGGCAGCGCGATCTGGGGTTTTGTGGCAGCGCGGGCCGGCGTCTCTGCCGCGCTTGTTCTCTCCGCGGTCGGTTTGTTCATCGGGCCCCTGGCTACCTGGCGCTTTCGTCTTGCCGGCAGCGAAAACTTGTCGCTTGCTCCTTCAATGCACTGGCCCGAGCCGGTAATGATGATCGACGCCGACGCGTCCGAGGGTCCGGCTGTTACGCTGGTCGAATATCGAATCGATCCAAAAACGGCCCCGGAATTCCTGCAGACGATGAAAGAGATGAAGCGGATCCGTCAACGCGACGGCGCGATTCGCTGGAATCTACTCCGCGACACTGCGGACCCTCAACGATACGTCGAAACCTTTGTAACAGAATCATGGGTCGAGCATCTGCGGCAACACGAAAGAGTGACGGCGGAAGATCGCGAAATCGAAAGACGGGCTCAATCTTTCAATCTCGGACCTAAGCCGGGCAAGATAACTCACCTTATCGCCGAAGAAATGCCGAAGTGACGCACAAAGACGATCACTCCACAGCGAATTAAGCGGGGTCAAGTACCGCTTCAACATCGATGGCGATATCGATCTGATTGCTAACGACAATGCCGCCGCGATCCATTGTATCCTGCCAACTCACTCCAAAGTCATGACGATTGATCTGAGTAGTTGCCAGGAAACCGGCGCGCGTTCGCGGTCCCTTGTTAACTCCATCCTCCCACCAGGGTGTCTCCCACTGTCCCAGATAGCTGACATTCAACGTAACTTTACGAGTAACGCCCCGAATGGTCAGATCCCCTGTGACCGCATAGTCGTGCTCGCCCTTGACCTCGACTTGATCGCCGGCGAAGGTGATCTCCGGATGATGATCCACATCAAGAAAGTCCGCGCTGCGCAGATGGTCGTCGCGCTCCTTCACGCCCGTCCAGAGTCCCTTGGCATCAATCTGTACTTGCAGGGAAGAATTGCGCGGGTTTTCCGGATCAAACTCGAGCGTGCCGTGAATGTCTTTGAAATGTCCGCGGACGTAGGTCACCATCATGTGTCGCGCCCGAAACTCAGCTGCAGTATGTCCGGGCTCAAAAGTCCATTTAGCCATTGCTGAAACCTCCGTGGAGAATATATTTCGTCCTCATTTGACAGGTGTTAGAGTACCGACTTTAGTCGGGTTCTTATGCAGTCGGAAAGCCCAACTTGTGCGCAGTTTACTCTACGCCTCGTACGCTTGTTTCTCCCGCATTGTCTTAAACGCGCCGCCCCAGGCCGTCACCTGGTCAAGCATGGCATTGACAGACTGCTCTTGCTGAGGCGCCGGCTTGAAGACACTAAAGTTCTCAAAGTCCGTGTAGAGTGAAAGCCCGACTTGAGCCTTTACGTCGGCGACCTGCAGTTCGCCCATTATCAATCGCAGATTTTCCACCGCGCGTGCCCCTGACGCACCGCCGTAGCCGACGAATCCAGCCGACTTGTTGACCCACTCGTGGTAGAGAAAATCAATGGCATTCTTGAGCGCACCCGAAGTCGCGTGATTGTACTCAGGCGTCACAAAAACGAAGGCGTCGAAGGACGCGATCTTCGCCGACCATATTTTGGTGTGCTGATGGGTGTAGTGGTCCGGGCCCATGCCGGGCGACATGGGCTCATCGAGAAGCGGGAGATCGTAGTCCTTGATGTCCACGAGTTCAAACTCAGCGTCATTGCGCTTTTGCGCGATCTCGTAAACCCATTTAGCGATGGCCTCGCCCTTACGGCCGGGCCGCGTGCTTCCGATAATAATTGCAATTTTAAGCATAAATTCCTCCGAACAGTTTCCGTCATAAATACTCTTAGGCCCGGACTGGCCGCACTAAACTCCGAAATCCTCCACCACCTTCCAGCTTCCGTTCGCATGCTTTCTGAAAACGGTCAAGTAGGTGCCCGCGCTATTCTCCGCCTGTTTAGTCTGCGGGTTCGTAAAAGTGATTGTGAACGAGCCGCGGCGGTAGGCCAGGTCACCCGAGCCTGCGATCTCGGTCTTCTCGTTAGAGAGACTCAACTTGAAGTTCGGATCCAAAACATCGTCCCTGATGGCCTTGGATACCGCCTGTTCGTCCTTGGCCGCCGGGCGGCCGGCCGTGGCGATCACTGCGTCCGGCGCGTAATAGGAGTTATATTTCGCCGGATCCTTCGCCTCGAGTGCGTCCAGAATCGCCTGCGCCACGCGGTCGACCGCGTCCGTTGCCGGCTCGTTGGAATTGTTTGACTGAGTGTTTCTATCGTTCATATTTCTCCTTATGAGCTATTACCATCAGAAATACCTGGAACAATTTACTTCTTGAGCGAGGCCTCCAGGTTGCCCAGCACACCGAGCTGGGCGAGCATGATGGTTCCGGCGTAGTAGCAGTCGAACGCGCTCACCTTCCCGTCCTCAACACGGAAGACATCGACACATGGTACGTGGAATTCCTTACCGGTAGCGGGGAGGATTCCCAGGCCCATTGGAAGGTCACCTCGGTGGGTTCCGATCAGCGACAGCTGAACGACGACGACGTCACCGTCGACATAGAGGTCGTCGAGTGCGCGGTGCATGTCCGGAAATGCAGCGGAGTAGATGTCGGCCGCACGAGCGACGTCGTCGCCGTGGTATTTGACTCCGGCAGGGACGTCCCACCAGTAACCGCTCTCGGTAAACAGTGACCGAAACCTCTTGGGTTCCTCCTCTGCGACCCTGTACAGATTGCGAATAATCTCTTCGTTTGAAGTCATCGTCGTCTCCTCCTATTACTAGCCGTGTGGCGGCTGCCTGAACGTCGCTATCTCCTCACCCATTAGCATCCCTGTTCTGGACAGGGAAATTCAGGCGCGCCCATGCAGCGAACTTCGTCGGTTGCCGGCCCGCTACTTTGTTTGCGAGCGCAATTTGATCGGACGAATCCGAACCCAGGTAGGTATGCGCTTCCCAGTAACTGAACATCTCGGCAATTTCCGCTGCCCCAGGAAATAAACTCGCGAAACTTTCCTTTGGGATCTGTTTGTATGAAAGGCTATGTCCCTGACTATTCAGGGTCTCAACGATTTCATTGAAGCTCATGAAATCTCCGACGAGCGGCAGATACTCCCCATTGCCTGCCTCATCCGGGTTTGCGAAAGCCCCGGCCACGATGTTGCCCAGTTCGGAGATGTCGCCCATGTGAATGACTCGCACAGTTGGGTCAAGAGGAAGAGCCCAGCCCAGGTATCCGTCCGCCTGCTTTTGTGGAGCCATACTGCCAACCAGATTCTGATAGAAGAAAGGCGCAACCACGAACGTATGATTCGCGAACCCCGCGTCCTTGACCATGCGATCGACCTTGGCCTTATTGGTAAAGTGCGGAACGTCGAACTTGCCGCCGCTGATCGCTTCTACATCAGGCAGCGTTGACCAGATAAAGTGTTTGACGCCGGCATCCCTGGCAACCTGTACCGCCGCGGTTCCCTGCTTAAGCTCGTCGGTTCCTTCTAACGAAGAAGTGGTGACCAGAAAGACGCCGTGTGCCCCTTCAAATGCAGCCTTCAAGGTTTCCGGGTGGTCCAGATCTGCCTCGACAACTTCATCTGCGAGTCGGCGATGCTTGTCTGGATTGCGAGTCAGTGCGCGCACCTTGAATTGTCCGCTCGCTTGCAGGGCTTGTACAACTCCGCCTCCCTGCTGTCCTGTTGCGCCGATCACAGCGATCAATTTCTTAGTGTTGGATGACATATCGATTCCTTCTTTCTGTTACTGCACTCATCTTTGTAGTGCCTTAGCTCGCTCTGCGGCTTTGGATTCCTCTTTGCGCCTTTGCGAGAAACTATCGAGGTCCCTTCACGCCAAGGCACGAAGTGAGACCGGATGCGCTAAGAGACTTCACTGCTTATCTCACGTCCGCTGCGCAAATATCCCGGAGAAGGATTGGCGATGTGCATAGAAGACAATCAACCACAGGACTGTCACTACGATCGCCAAACCTATCCCAACTGGATTCAGGAACAGGTGATACAGAAGAATGTTCACTATTACTGGTCCCAGCAGCACCAGGCCCAACGGCACGAACCGATTCACAAGCAGCAGCAAACCGCCGGCGATTTGTAGCGCAGAGACTACCCAAAAGTAATGGGACAGAAAGAGTGCGCCGATAAATTGTCCCGCCAATCCCGAGGGCATAGGACCCATGCTGAGGAAGCTGAGAAATCCATTTAGGCCCAGCACAACAAAGATGAGCCCAAGTAGAAGTCGCGCGATCAAGGTTAAGATTTTCATTTAGTGTTCCTTTCCAATCGTAGTCTTAGCAGCAGTGTTTTCAAGTATTCCCAGTCATCTGACCGACGAAGACCTTGCGTCGACTAGACCGTCGTCGAGGGTCCTTCAAGCGTTAATCGTACCCATCCTGCCTTCTTGGTAGTCCTCAATCGCCTGACGGATTTCCGTCTGCGTGTTCATCACAAACGGCCCGTAACGCGCGACTGGTTCGTTCAAGGGAACCCCGGCGATGAGCAACACTTCGAGCGTAGCCCCCGCGCCCGCGGGATTTTCGATTCTCACTTCGTCGCCGTCCTGAGCGAACATAACCATCTGCCCGTCACCGGCACGCTCGCTCTCAACTCCGAACAATCCCTCTCCGTCAACGACGTAAGCGAACGCGTTGTAGTTGTCCGGCACTTTTTGAGTGGCCGTGCCTCCGGGCTTGATCCGGTAATGCAGATAAATGATCGGCGTACGCGTCTCAATGACGGCCTTCTCGCCCATCGCTTCGCCCGCGATCACGGTCACTTCTACCAGGCCGTCGGTCGAAGTTGCTTTCGGGATTTGCGAGTTCGGGACCTCCTGGTACCGCGGGTTCATCATCTTGTCACGCTGCGGCAGGTTGACCCAGAGTTGAAATCCGTGCATCCGGCCTCCGTCGCGCGCGAACTCCCGGCTCGGCATCTCTGCGTGGACTACGCCCGCGCCGGCAGTCATCCACTGCACGTCACCCGGTCTCAAGCGTCCGGCGTGTCCGCGGGAATCTTTATGTTCCATATCGCCCGACAGCAGGTAGGTCACCGTCTCGAATCCACGATGCGGATGATCCGGCGCGCCTTTAGCTTCACCAGGCGCGACTTCCATTGGCCCCATCTCATCAAGTAACAGGAATGGATCAAACTCTGAAAACGATGCTTTGGGGAACGGCCGGCGGACCAGAAAGCCACCGCCTTCTAAAGTCTCGATGCTGTTCACAACGCCGGCGACCGTGCGGCTTCCGCCCGCGCCAGCCTCCTCACTTCTCAATGCTTCACTCACCATCGACATAACATCTCCTCTCCCTTTTTCTTTGCGGCTTTGGATTCTCCTTTGCACCTTTGCGAGAAATTACCTAGTTTTTTTTACGCAAAGGCGCGAAATAAGACCGCAAGGCGCTAAGAAGAACCAAGCCCAGACACTCAAACAATTCCCGCGGTCTTTTCCCCTTGACTCTGGGTTGACGCACCCGCCGCTTCGTAACCAATCTTCTTCAGCAGGCCGATGAGCGTCTTGCGCTCCGCTCGGGTCAGGGAGGCAAACGCCAGCCTTTCCATATCGGCGGCGTGATCGGCGTAAACGCGCGCGATCAACTTCCTCCCTGCCTTCGTCAAGTGAACTATTCTCGCCCGCCGGTCGGTACCGTGCGCGCGCCGCTCAACCAATCCCTTCTTCTCCAGGCGGTCAACTGCGACTGTGATCGAGCCGCTCGTCAACAGAATCTTCTTTCCAATCTCGTTAACCGGAAGCGGCCCTTTGTGCAACAGAGCTTCGAGCACGGCAAAGTCGCTGCCGCACATCTCCAACTCCGAGATACTCGCTTCAGCGTAGGCCTGCACCGCACTCGCCGCCTTCCACAACACCAGGAAGACGTGAACGCCACTGCCGCCCGTCAACGATTCCGATTTATCTAATTTCATGCCTTACCTTGATGTCAAGATACTTTGTCCTAAGACAGTTGTCAAGCACGCTGAATCCAAGGTGGTGTCTTCATTTGAGGATGGAGTCAGCACCGGGAGCGGGTAGCGACCGGGTCGCAACTTGCCCACGATCCAGGATCGCGATCACGAGACCCGGTCGCTACCGCTCCCGGTACTGACTCCATGCCGTCCTTGGACTGTCTTCACACTGATTAGTTTCATTCGACAACGGGGGGCCGCCGTGATAGGCCTCTTATGGCGAGCAAACCAAATGGAACGTAAGGAGAGCGTGAGCATGAATAGAACCTTCAACATGTCAGCCCTCAAGACCATTCAGTCGTTAGGCATTGCAGTGCTCATCTGCTGTTCAGCGCTCAACGCGAATAGCCGCAACCCGAAGTTCAAAGTCATAGCTTTCTTTACCGCCAAACAGGATCAGGCCCATATCAGCTTTGTACATGAAGCCAACCGGTGGTTTCCTGAAATGGCGGCGGAATACAATTTCAGCTATGAGACCACCTCCGATTGGCAGAATCTGAATTCAGACTTTCTCGCCAAATACCAAGTGGTTATTTTTCTGGATACTCGTCCCGAAGATCCGGCACAACGAGCTGCGTTTAAGTCGTACATGGAGCATGGCGGAGGCTGGATGGGCTTTCACTTTGCCGGCTTTGCATTAACGCCTTCAACGTATCCGGCAAACTGGGACTGGTACCACAACACGTTTCTCGGGTCTGGCTCATACCGGAGCAACACCTGGCGGCCTACGTCGGCGATTTTACGTGTCGAAGACCGCAGCCATCCGGCGACTCGCCATCTCCCTGAAACTTTCAAGTCTGCGCCAAACGAGTGGTACCGTTGGGAGAAAGATCTGCGACAGAATCCTGACATAGACATTCTGCTCTCGATAGACCCAACCAGCTTTCCGCTGGGCACCGGGCCGAAACAGAATGAGATCTGGCACAGCGGCTACTATCCTGTCGTCTGGACAAACAAGAAATACAGAATGATCTACTTCAACATGGGCCACAACGATATGGACTACGAGCACAAGTACGACACTACCAACAAGACGTTGTCGTATACGTTCAACAACCCAATTCAGGATCGACTGATAATCGATGGCTTGTTGTGGTTGGGCGATAGAGGTAAGAAGGCGCGTTAAAGCAGATCCTCCAGGCGTAGAGCTTTGGGCGGCGGCGGCGGGCGGGGGTTTGAGGAATGGTTGATGCGACCAGTATGGCTAAACTCTATCGCCGCTTCGCAGCTCGTTAATCCGCTAACCACCGAAGACAATTCTTATCTCCCTCTCCTATTGGGAGAGGGTTGGGGTGAGGGTTTACTGCCGCGTCGATCCGATTGATATTTTGTCTTTGAATACCACTCGCCTCTGAGGAAACACAAACAAGAAAACAGGCAGTCGTGCAGGCCCTCATCCCCGCCCTTCTCCCAGAGGGAGAAGGGAGAAGAACTCACAGGTCTCATGGTTTTCAAAAAGGACCCGCCGCTGGTCCACCGTCGCGATCGCGCACTGCGGAGCCTCTGAAAGTTCCATCCGCAAGGTTCTTCTAGCCTGCCCGAGCCAATCCGGGTAGAATGAGGCCGTTCTAACTATCCGCAAACCGTTCTGAATTGCACCTTCCGTTGGCCACAAATGTGACCATTGCTTCCGACAAACGCCAGTCGAGCGCATCGGACTGACGCAGTGACTTGGAGTGCAATGACTGGTAACTCCTTTTGATTTGCCAGGTGGCGTTCAGCCGACATCGAAGAGAAAATCGGTAATCGCGAAAGAATTCCGCGACAAGCGCGGCCCTCCAAACATGAAACGGTGCCCCCAATGCAATCACCTCGAGCCGGACGACACGCTTGGCTTCTGTCGTGCCGACGGGACACCCCTCGTCACTGACTCTGGCTCCATCAGCGCTGAGGCGGGTACGGTGAAGTTCGGCTCAGGGGCTGTGTCGCGCGAGATGCGGACCAACGTTCTGCCGCAGACGATTACCGATGCCGGTAGCCGGCCCACGTCGCAGACGACGGCGCTTCCTTCGCAGGACGTTACGATTAACACACGCGAGCTAAGCAAACCGAAGCGGCGAAAAGCAATCTTAGCTATGACGGCAGTAATCATGGTCGCCCTCATTGCCGGCCTCTATCTGTATTCGCGCGGGAAGAACACCACGCAGATTGAATCCATCGCCGTAATGCCCTTTGTCAACGAAAGCGGCAATCCGGAACTCGAATATCTTTCAGATGGAATGACGGAAACGCTCATCAGCAGTCTGTCGCAATTGCCGAATCTAAATGTCAAAGCACGTTCTTCGGTTTTTCGATACAAAGGTAAAGAAACGAATCCGCAGACGATCGGCAAAGAGTTAAACGTACAGGCCATCCTGAATGGCCGAGTGGTCCAGCGCGGGGACCAGTTAACGTTGAGCCTGGAATTGATTGACGCGCAGACGGAGAACGTGATTTGGAGTGAACAATACAACCGCAGGCAATCCGATCTGACGACTCTGCAAAGCGAGATTGCCCGCGACGTCTCCAGCAAGCTCAAAGTAAAACTGTCAGGCGCGGACGAGCGGAAGCTGACGAAGACTTACACCACAAATGCCGACGCATACAAACTCTATCTGCAGGGACGCTTCTACTGGAACAAACGCGAGGAGAAGGATTTTCGAAAAGCGGTCGAGTTCTACAATCAGGCGATAGCGCTCGACCCAAATTATGCTTTGGCTTACGCAGGTCAGGCTGACTCGTACGCGTTGCTTTCCACCTTTGGCTTCATGCCTCCGACCGAAGGGGTACCAAAAGCGCGTGAATTCGCCCGTCAAGCGGTGTCGCTGGATGGCGGTCTGGCTGAGCCGCACACCACGCTCGGATACCTGTCGCTCACATACGATTATGATTTTGCAGCGTCGGAACGCGAATTCCGTCGCTCCATCGAATTAAACCCCAACTATGCGACAGCACATCAATGGTTCGGCGAAATGCTCCTCAATGCCGGCAGGTTCGACGAAGCATCTATCGAATATCGGCGCGCCCTGGA
>JAWWPL010000527.1:0-2901 GCA_033850605.1 Blastocatellia bacterium
GTTGGCAATCGGCACGACCTGAACAGTTCGCGCGCCGGACCCATCCGGATTTGGACCCACACTGATCTCGATAATCTTGCCGGCAGTATTCTCAAACAGGCTATAGATGTTTGTGGGCGGCCGCAGGTCCTGGCCGCGCACCGCGAGCAGGTACTCTCCGGCCTTTACGTTTACGCCCGGCTCGGTGAGCGGGGAACGCAGCTCCGGATTCCAGTTCAGTCCGCCGTAAACTTTTTTGAAACGGTAGCGGCCGCCTTCGACCGAATAGTCCGCGCCCAACAAGCCACCGGGAACCGTCCGTGGTTGATAGAGGGCATCGCCACCACCGCCGCGGTGATGACCCACCGATAATTCGCTGCACATCCACTGAATGACGCGATTCAGATCCCCACGGGTAGCCAGATGCGGCAGGAACACAGCGTACTTCTGCTTCATCGCATTCCAGTCCGCGCCGTGCATATTCGGCGCATAGAAGAAATCGCGATTGATGCGCCATGCTTCATTGAAGATCTGGTTCCACTCCGCGCGCGGATCGATGCGCACTTCAATGTCGTCGACGTTGACCCGGCCTGTGCCGGGCTGTGGTTTGGGAGTGACCGCGACAATAGACCAGGCAGCGTTGCTACGGTACAAGATCTTCTTCTTATCGCCCGAGACGATATAGTCGCTTACACCGTTGATGAAGGAGTCGTCCTTGCGCTTGTTCAGATCATACTGATGGAGCACCGATCGTTCGGGCCCTCCGGGGACCGGATTGTCATCCTCAGGAGATTCGATGTAATAAAACTGGTTCGCAGTCCCTGCTTGCAGGTTGCCGTAGTTTCGGGCCGGCAACGGAAGCGCCAGAATGCGATTGTTGAGACCTTCGAAATCTATCGAAAAGGGTTCCGGAGCTTTTGGCGCTTCTTTCGGCTTCTCTTCCTTCTGAATTCCCTTCTCTTCGTCGCTCTCTTTCGCGAGCGGATTGGGCAAGTTGTTCCGCAGTACCGCGACATACAGTGAACTGGTAGCGCGCATGTCCTGGTTGGACAGGGCAAACCACTCTTTGACTGGTCCGGCATCGGTCGAGCCCAGGAAGTAGAGATACTTGCCGCTGTCGTCAAACACAGGCTCAGTGACTTCACTCAAGCCATCGGTGATCGCATACGACTTGTCCTGCTCGGTTGAATAGGCGTATACGGTTTGAATGTTCGCTTTGGTGCTCAAAGTGTAAGCAATCCATTTCGAGTCGGGCGACCACGAGTGATAAATCGTGCGCACCCGCGTCGGGCCATAAAGATGTTCTGAGCCGATCTTTTTCGAAACCCCTGTTTTCAAGTCGAGCCAGTAAATACTCCACGAATTGTCGGTGTAGGAGATTTTTTGGCCGTCAGGCGACCAGACCGGATCGTCGTAGAAGCCCGCGCCCGAAAGTTTTATCTTGCGCGCCTCGCCTTTGCCGTCCTGACTGCGAACCTCGAGTTCGTATTCACCTGATTCGTCGGAGAAATAAGCAATCCACTTGCCATCGGGTGACCATGCGGGAGAGCGCTCGTGGCCGGCGACGGTGTTGGTGAGATTGCGAGTGTCGCCCTTTTCTGCGGGAACGGTGACAATCTCGCCGCGGAATTCAAAAGCTGCGCGCGCGGCGGTCGGCGAAAGTGATGCGTGGCGGATATACCGCGCACCTTTGACAAAGCGCGGCCGCGTCTCGACCAGGTCGGCAGACACTCCGATAGTAAGTTTGGCGCTGCGCCCGGAGGTTGGCTCGAGCGTGTGCAGATAACCCGCCTGCTCGTAGATTATCTTGCCGCCGCCGGCCGAGGCGTTGAGCACTGGAAAGTCTTTGTGATCGGTTAATTGTTTGATGTTCTTTGATTTTAGATTGTAAGAGAAAATATTGAACTCGCCATTGCGATCCGATCGAAAATAAACAGTGTCGCCCATCCACATGGGGTCGACGTCGTTCGAGCGGCCCTCGGGCTGGGGCAATTTCTCCGTAGCGCTGTCGCCAAAGTTATAAAGCCAGATCGTCGATGTCAGGCCGCCGCGGTAATGCTTCCACTCGGTAAACGCGGGTGAGATAGGGTTGTAAGCCAGCCTCGATCCGTCTGGCGAGTAGGTCGCCTCGTACGCGTTCGGCAACTTGAGCGGCTCTTCGATTCCCCCTTTGACGGGCACGGTGAACAGTTGCGTGTAGCGGCCGGTGAACACAGCACGGGCTGAGGTAAACAGCACCGCCGATCCATCGGGTGTAAATCCCTGCACGATATCGGCGCCGGGATGCCAGGTGAGCCTGGCGGGAACGCCACCAGTAACCGGGACCACGTAGACATCAAAATTACCGTCGTATTGCGCGGTGAAAGCGATCAGCGTTCCGTCGGGCGAGAATGAAGGGTTCGCCTCAGCACCTTCATCGGCCGTTAAGCGGCGCACGTTCTTACCGTCCAGGTCGGCGACCCACAAATCACCGGCGTAGATAAAGGCCACATGAGTTTTGCTGATCGCCGGTTGAGCGAGGAGCCGGGTGTCGTTGATGTCCACAGACTGGGCCGCGGCCAAAGATCCCAAAGTTGTTAACAGGAAGACCAGAAACAAGACATTGAAGATCCAGCTTGGTCGATCGAGACTGAGTTTGCGCATCTTATCCTCCTGGCTCAGGGACAGTTTTGAACTTCTGCGGGAAGGCTTAGCTTAGCGTGTCGAAACGATTAACGATCGAGATCGTCTGACTACTTTAAAACCACAAAGTATATTCACCACACTTGCAGGACATCGTGAGAAGCGCATCTTAGCCGAGACGTACGAAAATCTCCAGTATGGATGGCGTCGATACTTTACAGTTTGGGAATTGGACGAAACGCGAAAGTAGTGCGTGTTACAGAACCGCGAGCGGGTAGCGACCGGATGCGACAGTCGACC
>JAWWPL010000001.1:0-5573 GCA_033850605.1 Blastocatellia bacterium
GCCAGGGCGACAGGGTTTGCTATGGAAATCGCTGCGCTCATCGTTGCAATTGCTCCGGTTTTACGTTGCCGGAAGGATTAATGTTTCAAGGAGAGAATAGGTCCAATAGGCCCTATCGGTCCTATATTTCTTTTTTCTTTTACCAGGCCAACCTCGCCAGTCCCGCTGGAGCTGCAATCGTATCAAAACTCAAATCGCGCGAGGGAATGACCAGTCCAACATCCGCCGCATTGAGCGGACTCAGCATTACCCCCAGAGTCTCCTGCGCAATAGTGACGACCCTTTGCTTGTCCAACCAGTCGCCTACTAATAATAATCTGTCGACTAAGGCGCTATCGCCTGATCCATTTGCTCCCGCGCGTTCGCGATAAAACAATAGCACCCGATGAAGTTCATCGTCGCACTCCTCAGCCTGGCAAAATACAGCCCGCAAGACAATCGGCCGGTTGTTGCGCACCAGCACCGCCGTAAAGCCCTCAGCGTGCGCGGTCAGCAATAAACCGTCGCCTTGTTGGCCATTGCGCAACCATTGCTGTTCTCCCGCATGACGTGGCAGGATCAAACCGGCTTGCCATCCCAGGCCCGCGAAAATCGCTTCATATTCGGCCAGGACTGAGCGTCGAATCGCCGTAATCAAATAGCGCGATTGTTTTTGCGAGCCCGCCGCCAACTGGTCCCGCGAGACGCGCAGTTCGGACAGGGGAGCGCCAAAGCTGCGCTCAATTTTCCACTCGAGTAACTCTTCCAGCTCACGGCGTGAACTGGGTACGCCTTCCAGGGCCACGACGGCGGCGCGGGTGGACGTTTCCGGCAATGTCACGGACCACTTACGCTGGTGCAACAGACCCGCGGCGGCCAGCAGATCTGAGAGAGAGCTGGCTAACTCTCCCGGATCATCGATATTAGTTTCATCAAAGCTGGCGCGCACCAACCCAGCCGGCAGGTTGATTGAGGCCGCGCGTTTGACGGCGAATCCGCCGCGCGCACGGTCGAGCTGCACGGCTGCGGCGCCACCGCTGTCGATACCCACGGCGCAGGGCGGGAAACGGGGCTTCAGGAGTTTACCGAGGGGATTTGCAGGCATCTGTTATTTTCGATTTTAGATTTTAGATTTGCGATTGGTTCAGGTTGCACCAAAATCAAAATTCGCAAATCCAAAATCAAAAATGGCTTTACCATTCACTATAAGGCGTGCCTTCGGTCGAAACGTCGCCCGATGCGCTGTGCACGTCGGTAACTCCGGTCCCGCCTTCTGTTGAAAACACATCATCACCGGTGGCCACGGCCCAATCCTTATTGTCAGTAATGGGATCTTTCGGAATTTCGCGCAGATAGTGTTCAGTAACCAAATCGTCGAGCGATTGCGGCAGTTTACCCTTGTCCGCCGCGTATTGATCGAGCACCGAGCGCATCTTGAAAAGATCGTCGCGCAAAACCGTCTCGCGCGCATGCATGATGGTCTTTTGATACTGCGGCAGCGCGATGGAGGCCAGGATAATGATGATCGAGATAACGATCATCAATTCCAGCAAAGTAAAACCGGCAGCGATCACCGAAGCTGGTCGCTGTAAAACGACCGGGCTAAGTTCGCGGCTTTGCCGCTTGAGGTGCGGAAAGCCTCCGGCTTTCCGACAAGCTTTAGTCAGCGAATGGAGGCTATGCCTCCCGCGCGAGGCATAGCCTCGCAGAACACCAGGAAGAGACGCAATCGGAAAGGCCCAGCCTTTCCGCACATCAGGCGGCAAAGCCGCAACAAACACCCTCGCGAACAAGTGCTTACTGCCTACTGCCTTCTGCTTACTGCTCTTACCAGTCACTGTACTTCTCTCCATTCAACGACGTCCCTTTCGATTTCGAGTGGACGTCGAAAACGTTTTCGCCGCCCCAGGAAGTTGAATCCGCGGGGTCGTAACACGAGCGAAAATCCCATTCGGCCTTTCCGGTCATGGGATCGACTGGAATCCGCCGGAGATAAGTCTTAGTTTTCGGAATCGTCGATTCTTCAGTCGCGGCGTCGAGCGCAGTAACATTCGAATTTCCGCGCCGGCCCAGAGATCCTGCAGTGATCGGCAACACACTGACACCTTTAACGAGAGTCTCGAGATCCGGCGGGAATCGATCAAGGTTCTCTGCCGTGAAGATCGTCTGATCGGTGATATAAACACGCACTCGCGCGTCGGCAAAAATATTTCCCGGGTTCGGCGGTTGCGGGTTTTGCCCTCCCGTTCCGGTTCCGGTTCCAGTTCCCGGCTGTTGTTGTTGGTTGGCTTGCGCCTGTGCGCCGGCCAGGGCCTCCCGATGAAACTGATCGACAGCCTCACGCATGGTGCGTAACGCCTCGCGCAGTTCCTGCTCTTTTTGCCGCTTGACCGCTACCTGGACGAGAGGAATGGTTCCCAGAGTCAGAATGGCGAGCACCGTGATCGTGATAACCAGCTCGATTAGCGAGAAACCACGAACATCAGACGGCAGCGGGCAGGAGGCAAAAGGCAGGATAAGCGACGCCTTCCGCTTTCTGCTTTCTGCTTTCTGCCATCTGCTTTCTGACTTGTAATTCACTACTTCACCGTCAACTTAACCGGCTCTACCTGCAGCAGAATGTTATGGCCGTCGCTGGCTACCAGATGCACGTTCGCCAGATCAAACGCCAGCAAGCTATCACCGCCGGCGACTGCTTCGAATTCGATGTTAAGCAATACACCTTCGCCGCTAATGGGCGAACCAGCGGCGGGCGCCAAAGAAACCAGGAGCATTCCGTTCTGATCCATCGACTGGGTCAAGGCAGGCGCGATTTTCGCATTAGCGAAGAGAGAGCCCGGGGTGACCGAATTGATCTTCATCACGCGAGGATCGAAACGCAGAGTCAGGACCGCCATTCCCAACGGCACCCCGGTCTTCACGCCCAACGCGATTTGCCGCTTTTCACCCACACGCATCTCGCTTTGATCGGGAGAGAGACTCAACTGGACCAGGCTCGGGGCCGGCTCACTCGGCTTGACACCGACATCGGACTTCTCGCTCTTGGGCGCAAGGCCTTCGACGGCCGGAACCAGGTTTACATCCTGCTTCGCGCTGGCTGAGGTTCCGGACACGCTGGTGGTTGGCGAGACAATACTCTGGAGCGCGCTCGCGACATCCATTTTCTGTGGCGCCGGAACTTCTGCATGAGCATTGAGCACGAGTGCTTTTGGCTGCGGCACCGCTGAATCGGTCGCCGAATTGGTTGCCGAATTCATTGATGGCGCAACTTCATCTTTCTTTGCCGGAGCAACCAGGGCAGCCGTTTGAGTCTGCGGCGGCGCGACGTTATTGCTTTGAGCGACTGGCACTACTTGCGCAGCGTTGGAGGTAGCCGTCTGGCCGGGATTCGCAGCCGGCTGCTCGGTGATGCTGGTGTTTGTCGCCGGCACATAAGTCACCTGCGTGCTGGCTAATTGTACGGGAGCATCCTTTGATTTGCTGCGCGCCGCGATCTCGGCCTCTTCGCGTTCGGTTTCCTGCATCAGAATCGCGATCGAGCCGGTAGTGGGCGAAGTCAGCGTACCGCTGGGCCGCATCTCTTCATCGCGCGGAGTGATCGCCGGAGCGCGCAGCACGCGCGGCGTTACTGCGATGACAATATCCACCTGGCGATTGTCCTTGGTCGGCGAAGTGAAGAATCGGCCGATAATCGGAAGGCCGCCGATGAATGGCAGCCCCTGCCGCCCATTCGACTGGACGTCCTGGGTCACACTCGCCAGCATCATCGTGCGGTTGTTCTGCACGCGCGCGGTGCCGGTGATGGTGCGTTCGGTGAAGGTCGGAGTCAGAGTGCTGGCTCCGCTTACGTCCTTCGACTCAATCTTCATCTTGACCTGTACGTCGAGATTGGGAAACACCTGTGGAGTAAAGTTCAAAGTCAGTCCAGTGGGCTCATAATTGATGACTGGAAACCCCCCTGAGGGAAATCCTGTCTGGGTATTGGTTGTGGTGCCCGTCTGAACTCCAAAGGGATACGCCTGCGCTGTCTGCACCGGTACTCGCTGGCCAATGCGGGCAGTCGACTCTTCGTTGTTGAATGCGTGAATCTGTGTCGAGGCCAGCAATCTCGAGTTGTTCCTGCTTTGAAAAGCGGTCAGCACTGAGGGCGGGATCACGAGAGCCGCAGCGGCGCCGGTGGGAATCAGTCCCACGATGCTCCGAAGATCGACACCCGGCGACCCGGTGCTAGTCGTTCCGTTCGCGGTGAGCACTGACAACCCGGGCGAACCGCCCAGATTAAATGTGCCACTACCCAGCTGGTTTCCCAACTGGAGCAAATCGGATCGCGATACCTCATAGATGTTCACGTCCATCACGACTTCGGCGCGATCCTTATCGATGCTTTGCAGCAAGTCGCCGATCAGCTTTACGTTTTCAGCCGTGTCCCGGACGGTCAAACTGTTGGTGTCTTTGTCGGCCACCACGATCGATTGCGGCCGGCCCACGGATGCCGGCAGCGCCTGGGTGATTAACTGCTTGGCCTTTTCGGGATCCGAGTTTGAAATATAAAAGGTGCGCACAACCAGTTGCTGGTACTGCTGGCGGCGCGCCTGATCGGCGACCAGGATCGTGCGCCGATCAAGTTTTTGAAAGAACAAGTTCTCCTGAAGAAAGATATAATCCAGGGCCTTTGCCGTCGTCACATCCCGCAGACTTACATCGATGCTTCGCGGCTGAGCAAATGACTGACGATCGAAGATAACATTGAGGTTTAGTTGATCCGCCATGGTGCGGATGAATTGCTTCAGGTCGCCGTTGAAATTGATCACGCGGGTCGGCTCTTGTTTTGTCGCGATGGGCGTCTCGGCCGGACGACCGGTCGAGCTGCTCGCCGGAGTTCCCGCTCCGTCAGCCGATACCCTCGCATCGCTTCCATTTCCCGGGGGCTTCCCTTCCTTCACTTCCTGAAGTCGCACCATGCGCTCCATTTCTGAAACCGCAAGCTGATTCACCGGATCGTAACCGAAGGCCTGGCGAAACGCGTTGTAGGCTCCGACATAGTCTCGCGCCTCTGCCAACGAACGTCCCTGCTGCATGAAGGTCTGCGAGGCGTTGAAGATGGCCCGGCGATAATGTAGTTGATAGTCGACATTCGACGGGTCGGCCGCGACCGCCATAGTGAATTCCTGGGCGGCTTTCTCCCATTGCTGCGCCAGCTCGTACTTCAGCCCGCGGTTGTAACTGTCTTTGCCTTTTTTGCCCAGAGCACTAACCGGCACAACCAACATGCAGGTGAGGATGACGAGCGCGACAATCGAATGCCAACGGTTTCTTGATTTCATAATTGAACCTCTCGGAACGAACAGCTTTGAAAAGTGACCCCAAAAAGCGTCGGGGTGTCTTGTTCATTACACGCAATGGGCCGGGACCAGTTCCCCAATCCAAAAACTCAGGCAGTCTAGCAGAAAAGCAGAGCCATTTTAAGAAGTCAGGGAGACCGAGACTGGGTCGTGCATTGTACCCCGGGAAGATTGTGATTCCTAGCGCCGTCCGGCCAGGTTGACTTCCTCAACAAAGGTCACGCGATTGATTTCATGCAGCGTCGAAACGCC
>JAWWPL010000009.1:0-8880 GCA_033850605.1 Blastocatellia bacterium
CAGGAGGCCCCGAGTTCCGGGACGCAGAGTTCAAGAGCATTAAACCCACAGGAAGAAGAGCTAAAGAAGTTCGTCGCGGTTGTCCTGGCCGAAACAGAAGATGTCTGGACGGAAGTGTTTCGCCAGAATGGCAGACAGTATCGCAAGCCCACGCTGGTCCTGTTTTCTGGCCTTGTCGATTCCGCATGTGGACAGGCCAGCGCTGCGGCGGGACCTTTTTATTGTTCGGGCGACGAAAAACTCTATATCGATTTGTCATTCTTTAGTGAGTTGAAGACCAGGTTTGGGGCGCCGGGAGATTTTGCGATTGCTTATGTAGTCGCGCATGAAGTGGGCCATCATGTACAAAAGTTGCTGGGGACTACGGACCGAATCAGCGCGGCCCAGCGCCGGATGAGGGAAGCTGAGGCCAATCAGCTTTCAGTGCGAGTCGAGTTGCAGGCCGATTATATGGCGGGTGTTTGGGCGCACTATGCGAAAAGCCGGGGCATTGTCGAACCCGGCGACGTCGAAGAAGCCCTGGGAGCGGCGAGCGCGGTCGGCGACGATCGTCTGCAAAAACAGAATCAGGGTTACGTGGTACCCGATTCATTTACACATGGCACCTCCGCACAGCGCATTCGTTGGTTTCAGAAAGGATTCGAGACTGGCGATGTTCGGCAGGGGGATACCTTCAATGCCGGCGATTTGTGAAAAGTGTGTTGCTAATCTCCGGGGCCCTAGCTCTACCGTTAGGGAAGCTCCGGGCTGCATTAACTGAGCCCTCCCTAACGGTCGGGCTAGTGCCCCGAATTGCGACCCTACCTGGTCGCTAGCTTCGAGGATTTCGTGGATCATTCTGGTCGGAGTGAAAGGACTCTAACCTTCTAATGACAGTGTTGAAGCCAATCAAAACCTTATTGCTGGTCCTTTGCTTCTGCGTTGGCGGCTTTACTGGTTGTTCGCCGGGCGGACTAAGATCCGCGAATACGGCTTCCAGTCCCACTCCATCCTCTCAACATGATTCAGCTCCCACAGCCGGTCGTGCAGACGCACCCTCAACCGGGAATGAAAAGCAAAGCGCACTTGCAGCCACCACCAACGAAATAACTGATGACCTGCACACGCCGGCGAAAGGCAGTGACGAGCGCCAGGCAATCATGGATGCTCTGCGCGAAGAGTTCAATAATCGCCAGGGTTCTTTTTACAGTCCACATCGGGGGGCCATTACTTTTGTCGTTAATCGCCTGCAGGTTCACAACGGATGGGCGTGGATGAACGGGTATCCAAATTCATCCGATCCTCAGGATTCTTTTGGGGAGTACAGCGGCTTTTTGCTACATGTCCAGGATGGGCGGTGGGGAGTGATGCGTTTACCACCGATGGTGAACGATCCGAATGATCCCGAGAATCTGGATTACCCGAGCCGCAAGGACGTGGAGAAGATCCGGCAAAAGTACCCGACCGCGCCGTTAGACGTGTTTCCGAAGTCCTAGCAGGGCCAAACTGCTTGCCAAAACTGCGCCGGAAGGGGTCTCAATTCGGACTTGCGGTTTGCTTGAGGGCAATGGTGTGGTTGTCGGACTTGTTGATTTCATCGAAGAGCTCTTTCACCAGCGCATAACTCCCGACCGGAACAACTACGCCGCCATCACCACCGAAGAAAAAGTTCCGATGATAGAAGAGTGTCGACCCGTCGACGGTCTTTTGGATTTTTACGACATAGCGAGACACTGCCCCGGCCGAGATCGGCGCAGGGCTGTCGGGATTATCAAGCGCGTAGCTTTTCGGGAGCGAAATCGTAACGGTATCTTCTTCGGACCAGGGGAAGTGAAAGTAAATCGCATATTTTCGTTTGCCGGAACTGAATAGCGGCGCGATGCCCTTTTCAAAGAATGCCGGTTGCAGAAAGATCCGCTTGCCCGTGCGTTGAGCATAAGCGGGTACCCGGATGTGGTACTTGTAAATAAACGGCTTTGCCGGGTCGCTGACATTCTCAATCACAATGTTCGTCAATTCTGCCGTGCTCATGCGACTCTTTATCGCCTCTTTCAGAGTCTGTTCGCGCTGATTCGGAGAATCGTCGTCGTTGAATGCCTTCCGTTCCACGGCGAAGTGGCCAGTATACTCGATGGTAACATCGCCTTCGAGGTTCCCGTCCTCATCGAGACGCAGGTTCGCGACCCGTTTCTCTCTGGACCTTTCCGGAGCAGACATCGGCGTCATTGTCCAAACCGGGGAGGGATCGGTAATTAGTGCGTCGACACCTTCTTCCTGCCAGCGCAGCATGCCGGAAGTTACGTAGTGAAATCCCGGGTCGAAGAAGTGCCATGCATCACCCACCCGTACCGCGATGTTCGATGGACGAAGAGATCCAGGAACGACGACCGTCCGGTCAAAGAAAATCTTGCTGCGGTCCGGCACCAAAGCGACGCGGGCGTCAAAACCCGCGGCGTTGGCGAGCGCCGCAAACAGCAGGTCGATATCAAACCCACTCCCCACTCCGCGCTTCAGAGTGTCGGCCGGCTTCTTGTTCTCTTTCATCTTTTCAATCTCTTCCGCGCTAAACCCTGAGGTCTTATCATTAATGTTTTTGATATTCACGCGACAGAAATCAAAAATCTTTTCCAGCCTTTCGTCAGGGGTGGTCCCGCCGGCAGTTATCTCGGCGGATTTGCGCTTAACGTCGTCGTCAACCTTCAAAAGCGGCTGAAAGCCGAAGTACAACTGTCTGGCCAACGCGGTATAGCCGAGCCCGAACGAGAAGATGCTGTTGTAATTGATCATCGCCCAGGACCGCACACTGTCCTCCGGAGGCATGAGGGGTTCACCACGAAAAGCAGGCATGTTCTTGACCGTCGTGGAATAGAACCCGTTCTTCTCTTTCTGGAACTGAGGCCTGGGCATGTTGAATGGGCGCACGTCGAACATCGCACCCAAAGAGTTGGAACTGGGCTTTATGTGGTAGCTGATCGATTCGACTGGAATCTCGCGTTGAAACTGGAGCCGCATGTGATTGGCGGAGGCGCTGGAGATTACCTCTTTCCATTTATACTCGATGATTGCGCCGGGCTCGACATGTGGAAATGCGAAGCTCTTTACTCTCAGCTTTACCCCGCCAACTTTCACCAGCTCGCGCTGAGCGATGTCTGCCTTCAGGACTTCCGTGAACGATCCGTCCGGTCTGACGGTGCGCGCGGCGACTTCTTTGAGCTTAGTGCCGCTGAAAAAAGGGATATCGATCTTACTTTGCTTGTCGCAGCCCAGTTGAGTAAAAACTTTGATACGAATGTAATGAGACAGCACCAGATCGTTGTCGCCACCATCATCAATCCGCACGTCCCAGAAGATGGCTTCGGCGTCGGCATCAGGCTCGACCAGCGGGGCTTTCAGAGCCAGGTCAGAGGGATCGATTGGGAGCCATTCGTCGCCACCCGCGATCACAAGGTTTGAGGCGGCGATGGCTCCCATGAGCGCCGCGATCAACGTCAGGAGGATAACCAGTGACTTTCGTTCGAGCGCGGGAAGGGAGCACATCGGTCGTTACCTCTCGTAAGTAACATTGAAGATCAGGATTTGAGGATGAGGCCAGTACCCGGAGCGGTAGCGATCGGGTCTCGTGATCGCGATCCTGGATCGTGTGCAAGTTGCGACCAGGTCGCTACCGCTCCCGGCACTGACTCCATGCCGTCCTCGGACTGTCTCCCGCAAATTAAGACACCACCATAAAACTATGCGTTGGCACAACGCGCGAATGATAGGTTATGGTTAATAGTTGCGCAATAGTTTTGTCACAGCGGTCCGATTTGTCGACGAAGGGAAAATATTTCATGAGCACGCCTATCAACATGCACTCAGCGCGAATGGCGCTTAATCAGGATCCCGCCGTTCGCCAGTGGGTGGAACAGTGGTTAAAGGATAAAGAGCGCGCGGTTGCCAAAGGCATGCCAGACGAAGAATTTGAGAAGCACTGGCTTTACGTACGGCCGGAGCGAATGCACGAAGGCGCCATCGAGGGCGTAACTGCCTATAGGGCCGCTCAAGGCTGAGGATTGAACTTGCCCGGTTACATTGCGCTCAGAGTTCAACCTTTAGGTTGCTGAGTGCCCGGTCAAGCTAAAGCTTGAACTTTGAACTAACTCCTAATGCATCCTGAGCGGCCCGCCCTTTGGCTCAGGCTCTAATTCCGGGCGAGTAGAATCCTGCAGTACCTCATGCACCTCGAGCTTGTTCGCGCCGGTAAATGCTTCCTTCGGCATGGTGCCGGATTGGGCGTGACCTTTCACGAACTCATCAGAGCGTACCCAGTTAAGAAAATCCTCGCGGCTGTTCCAGGTGGTGAAGACCACGTATGGGTCTCCGTCATTGACCGGACGAAGAACCTGGTTGGAAACAAATCCCGGCATGCCGTCCACCAGTCCGGCGCGTTTGCGAAATCGCTCTTCGAAAGCATCGCCGTATTCCGGCGCGACATAGATACGATTGGCGACAGTTATCATTGCTAATCTCCCTCGGTGTGATGATACACGATGCGCTGATTTAATGGACTCACCTTATCTGAAATGAATTCATGCTGTTTTAGAGGCGGGCTACTGCCAATTCTATTGATGTAAGTTAGGCGGGCAGTAGCCCGCCTCTAAACCTCACCGAAGTTGTGTCTGATCTTCGGCTTCATTCGTCAGCCGAAGGCTTTGAGCGTAAGCGCTTGATCCGCGAGCGGCGCGCCTTGTCTTCCAGGGTCCGGTTTTTTGCGCTGCGCGGCAAGCGCGTAGGGACGCGTTGGGCGGGACGATAGTTCAACTTCGCGATCTTCTGGCGCAGCTTTTCCAGGCACAGAGCTTTATTGCGATGCTGGCTGCGTTCCTGCTGCGAAGTGACGACGACGCCAGACGGCATATGCGTAAGCCGAACCGCGCTCTCAGTCTTATTGACATGCTGGCCGCCCGGGCCGCTGGAACGAAAGGTGTCCACCTCGCATTCACGCAGCAGGTCTTCGTCGGATTCCGGTAGCAGGATCATGATCCGCAGATTACACTGAAAGCAAAAACCAGCAGCGCCATCGTTAGTTTGGTACTGGTGCAGTTTCAATTGGGTTGGCCTTCGCAAGCGCGAACTTGGGTCACTTATTGCGTAAGCCGTCTAAAAAAGTCTGTCGGAAAAAAGAAGTTCTCTGTGCAAACTCTGTGCTCCTCTGTGTCTCTGTGGTGAAATAACTTAGCAAAATTTCACCACAAAGGCACAGAGGTCCGACAGAGAACCACAGAGTTCGTTTTTCCGACGGACTCGGTAGGCGGGCTCGTTCATTCTGCTTACTTGCGTTCTGCTCCCTCATCGTCTAAAAAGTAAGTCCCCAGCTTGATTCGAATGCGAATACCCATAGCGAAATTATTGTGCACGGCACTGCTTACTCTCAGCGCCGCATCTCTTTCATTCCCCCAGGAAAACAAACGCAACGATCGCCCGCAGGAGGCGAGCAAGCCTGCCACGCCACGCCGGGAAGACAATAAGAAACCGCCTGATCCCACACGCTACTCGTACGAATTCGCTAAAGCAGAATTTTTGATTAGCCACGTCGTGATTGAGCACGACGCGCTGGGACACGGCAAGATTACTTTTGAACGTCGCGGCGAGGACACCCCGATCGTCGAACCAGTCGAATTGTCGATTGGCGCGCTAGGTCGCGTGCTTGGTCTATGGACTGAATTGCACTTCCTCGATTCCAACGAGAATTATCAAACACCCAAAAGTTTCGCTCACCTGGGAACCTACAAGCTGCACATGGATGACGGGCAGCGCCGCCGGACCGCTGAGTTCAATTGGAGCAATAACAAAGAGGCGTGGTCTTTGGCCAACGAGTATCGCCGAGTCACCGACCAGGCAATCCTGATTTTCAATCTCAAGCTGGCCCGCGAGATGCAGCCGCTAAACGCGCCGCAACTTCTAAACGAGATGGAGACGCTCCTGGTCCGCGACGGCCTCTCCGACCCCTACCAACTTGTACCGCTGCTGAATGAGTTAAAGACCGACGAACGCATCCCCCTCATCGCCCGCAATCATGCTGATAGGATTCTGAAGAAGATCGAGAAGTAAGGAGTCGGCGAGTCATATGCATCGGAGCGGGCAACTAAGCAGACGCAACCGCATTGCGGTTGAAGGGCCGATTGCTCTCGTTCCCAGGGTAGCCGATGCGGCAACCCTGGGCTGGAGGGCGTAACCGCGTTGCGGTTCAGCGCCAAGATAGGCCCCGTTAGTCATGTTCAGCGTTGTTTGAGTTCGCGGCAATCGACTTACAAAAATCGATTACTCGACTCTCGGCCCAGAAGCGTTCTTCGCCTGGGCTGGCTGAGACGAACGCTACGTGGCCGCCTTGTTCGGTGCCTAGTAACAGCACGTAAGGGTTGGACGCGATTGATGGATCGCGCAGCGGGTCGAAGGGAATGAAAGGATCGTCTTTGGCATGGATGATCAGAGTCGGTACCCGGATGGATCCGATGAGCGGTCGAGAACTGGCTTTGGCGTAGTAATCGTTCGCGTCGGCAAAGCCAAAGTGTGGGGCCACAAATTGGTTGTCGAACTGCTCGACGCTGCGGATTTTATCCAACAGGTTCGTGTTGTAGCGACCCGGAAACAGTTTGTCTTTCAACTTTATTCGGTTCTTCAAGCGCCGCAGAAAGTCCTGTTGATAGATCCAGTTGCGCCGCCGCGCGATGAGAGTCGTGCTGGCGCGCAAATCAATCGAAGGTGAAACCGCGCAAATCGCTTTTACTTCCGCGGGAGCATTGTCTCCATACTCTCCGGCGAGTTTGAGCACCAGGTTGCCGCCCAGGGAAAAGCCGGCGACGAAGATGCGCGACAGACGATCACGAGCGATCAACTCGTCAATCACGGCGCGCAGATCGCCGGTCAGTCCGCCGTGATAGAGCGTCGGTGAAAGATGCTCAGTCCCGCCGCAGTTACGAAAGTTAACCCGAATCACATTAAAACCGGAGCGAAACATCTTGTCGGCCGTGGTCAGCATGTATGCCGATGCGGTCGAGCCTTCCATGCCGTGCCACATCAAAAGCGTGGGCTGCTCTGACCGATTCGGTTGCCAACGACAATGCCCGAGGACCTGGCTGCCGGGCTCGACCTCAAACAGACGCTCTTCATCGCCGCTGTGATCGCGTAAACGAAATCGCCTGGGCCAGAAATACGCTCCGAGGGTTTGCACGTCACCTTGTTTGAAAAGGTGATAAGGAATGAAAGGCTTGGTCTGGAAGTCACTGGCTATGCGGGCGAGCAGTGAGATTTGATCGTGGGGCATAGGCGATTCTTGCAACCGCGAAGCGGTTATGCAACCCTGGGCTGAGTTACTTAACCGCTTCGCGGTACGAAGATAAACCCGACTCTCTGATTACGTCCGGGCGTTGCCCGGCTATTACATTGGACGCTTTCAGCGCCTGATACGGGAGCCGCCTCACTTGAAATTAATAATGACATCGACAATCTGCCTTTGCGCGTTAGGCTTCATTTCGATCTCTACTTTTGCGCGAGAGCCGCTTCGTTGCGCCAACCCGGTCATGAATTCGCGCAAGCCGTGCTGTCTGAAATCGTCAATGTACGATTCGTCGAATACTGCGTTGGAACCAAGCGTCCATTTTGCCTTTAGCCGATCGACTTCTCCGATCGGTAAGCCGTTGACCATCAGATCACCCATGAAGTAACGCGCGCCCTCGTTTACCAGGAGCCGATAGTTGACTCGTTTGCCAGCGTCGTCGAACTCTGTCGACTCCTTAACCGCAGCGCTCAGATAGCCTCTGCGGCCGTAGGCCTTGCGCACGTCCTTCAGGCCTTTGTCGATCTTGACGCCATCCGCAACTTCGCCGGAGGTCATTGCCAGCGCGGCCGTCAAATCTTCATTCGTCAGGACCTGATTGCCCGACCACTCGGCCGTTCCCCACAGATAAGCCACGCCTTCATCGACTGGAATGGTAAGCGCAACTCCGCCCGCGCATGGGCTCGGCGACGCTTCCAGCGCGGCGGTCGGCTGCTGAAACTGCGCGCGCAGGTAACCGAGATGCCGGTAGAGGGGATAGAGCGTGTAGTTAGAAAAACCGGCCGCGTCTTTTCTTGAGTAATCAGCTTTGAGCAAAGCCTGCGAAGCCTTAATCAGATCGACCTCAGAGATCACCGCGGCGCCGGGAAAGTGCAGGGAACACACCGGGATCTTGACGCCTTCAACCGTGAACATTATTTCCTGAGTGCCTTTGGCTAAGTTTGCGTACGGCATGTGCTCCACCTGACCGGGAAGTTTTCTCTGGCCCAACAAACGCTGCAGGGCCGCGGCAATTTTGTCGGTAGTCGTGCCGGCTTCCGGTGCGGTGCCGTCAAAGAAGGGGACATCCTGTCTGATGGCTCGCGCGAGCTCGTCTTCGGTAAACCAGACAAAGTTCTCAAAGACCACGGGCAGGTTTCGGGACACTTCTTCGACCTCAAAAATCACCGTGGCGTCCGTAGCGGTAGTGCGAAGTTTGTATCCCAGTTTTCTGAACAACCCTGAGGCCATAAGCTTTTCAGCCGCGGCGTCGATGACGGCTGGACTGACCGTCTCTCCAATCTTGAGCCCGCTGGCGTCAATCGCCTGTGGTTGAGTCAGCTTCTTTAGACCGACGAATTCCACCCGGCGCAGCGTTAACTGCTTTTGCGCGCTACAGGGCGAGGTCAAAAGGAATAACAACATCACGAGGGCGGTCGCGAACATTTCACTCCTGGCCCAGCGACGAAACCAACTCTGACAACAGCGTGCGTTACGGTAGTGGGTCATTTCAATGTTGAACTGCGGTTATGCGGTTTACTTCTGTGCTTTTAGCGGGCTGTTGAGAGACTCGAAGATAGCTGCAATTCGACTGGTTTCATGAAGCA
>JAWWPL010000020.1:0-7194 GCA_033850605.1 Blastocatellia bacterium
GCCGAGTTCGTCGGCGTCGGCAAGATGCGCGGAGTTGGTTGGGCGATCTGTTATCAAAACCCCAACAACGGCCGGCTCTCGAACCACTGGATTACTCTGCATGAAACAGGCAACATCGCCGGATTTATTCCGGCGCTGGTGATGGATGTTTGGGAGCACGCATACCTGCTGGATTACAAACCGGCCGACCGGCCGAAGTACATCGAAGCGTTCTTTTCAAATGTCGATTGGACCGCGGTCGATAAACGCACCCAAAAACTGACGTCGCATTCAATAGCAGCTTAGTCCGTGAGTTTAGAAGCGGGCTACTGCCCGCTTCGTCGGCCAGTAGGCCGACGCTAAACATGTACGCACTCCAAAGAAATTTACAGGGCAGGGCTTGTTCCCTGCCCGCTTTTTGTGATAAGCGAGAAGGTGAAAATAGCATCTGAATACTCTTGCCGTGGAGGACCACTATGACTCTTTCCAAATACTCTGCGCCTGCCATCGTTTTTTGTTGCGCTCTGCTTTCGCTCCTGGCAGGTTGCCAAACATCAACTGAGAACTCGAACGCCACGGCTACGACCAGCGTGACGCCGCCCGGCGTGCAGAATCTAACCGTCGTTCCGCGCCCGCAAAAAATCGTCGACATGATGAAAGCGCGGGGCGAGCAGGATCAGGCTCAGCCCACCGTGAAAATAATCTCGCCCGCGAAGAGCGCGGCTATCAATGGATCGACTGTGGAGGTCAAGCTGGAACTGAGCGGCGATCTGAAGGGCTACATGCCGCACAAAGATCCGGCAACCGGTAAAGGCAATCACATCCACGTGATCTTGGATAATCAGCCGTACGAGGCCTACTACGACACCAGCCAGCCGTTCGAGTTGCGCAACGTGTCTGAAGGGAAACACACGCTGCGTGTCTTTCCCTCGCGGCCGTGGCATGAAAGTTACAAGAATGACGGGGCGTTTCAGATGGTCCAGTTCACAGTCAAAGGCGGCGGCGACGCGACCAAGCCGACGACCACCAAAGATGGTCAGACGATGGCATCTCCGGCGAAGAGCCCGGCGAAAGCGGCCGCAACCCCCGCCCTGCCTGCCAACGCAAATTCAAGTACCAGCCCGACACCCGCTCGCGAAGGGAAGGACTTTGCTCCAAGTAGCGCGGGCGACGTCGATCCCGCCAAGCCTTTGCTTACCTACAGCCGTCCCAAAGGCGAGTACAAGGGCGAAGACGCCGATCCAATCATGATCGATTTCTGGCTGACGAACGCCAAACTGCTGGGCGATGGTGGAACATTCCGCGTTCGTTACACGATCGACGGCGGTGAAGCAAAGTTCATCGATAAGTGGGAGCCTATCTGGCTAAGCGGATGGATTGACGGCAAACATCAGGTCAAGCTGGAACTCGTCGACAAAGACGGAAATCCTGTCGACAACGGCGGGTATAACTCGACGACTCGCGAGATTACTGTGACTCGTTGATAGTTGGAGAACAGAGTGGCACAGACTCGACGTCACAGATAAATATCTGTGCCACTCTGACAGGAACACACCTCATTGCTTATTGCTGTTTGTCGGCGCACTCGTACTTGCTGGTTTAGTCGCGGCTGGTTCGCGCTTGGCGGTTTTTAGCTCGATCAGGATCACTTCGTTATCATTGCCAGCACAAACAGACCCAGAAACATGTTCGACTCCTAGTTGAATCTCCTCTGAACCTCGTTTTGAAAAATAAGTTTGAAGAACGCGCAGCACCTCTAATTCAAGCGAACAAAGCAAGTCAATGTTTTTAGAACAGAATTCAATTGAGCCAAGGCAAGGACAATTCATTAGGTTAGTGTTTGAAGCCGCCGGTTGCCGGAAGTGTCCCGAGATGTGCGAACGCGCCGCAGTGCTGAGCGAGTTGAATGGGCCGGTCGACGCGCGGGTAATGTTTATCGGTGAAGCGCCGGGACGCAAAGGCGCGGATCGCACACGCGTTCCCTTTTCCGGCGATCAGTCAGGAAAGAATTTCGAGCGCTTTCTGGCGTCCATCAACTTGATGCGAAGTGAAATCTTTATTACCAGTGCCGCGCTTTGCAATCCTCGCGTAGCGTCAGGCGCGAATCGACGGCCCAGGGCCGTTGAAATCCGCAATTGTTCTTCGTTTCTGCGGCGGACGATTGAACTCGTCGATCCCGCCGTGATCGTGACTTTGGGAACGGTCGCGCTGGAGGCGCTGAAACTGCTTCACGATCATGATTTCAACCTGAAGCATGACGCGGGCAAGATTCGGCGCTGGAGTGGCCGCTTGCTGGTGCCGCTTTATCATCCGAGTCCGCAGGTTTTGATCACCAGCCGCGACGAAAGGGCGCAGTTGAAGGATTATCGAGTTGTCGCGCGGGCGATTCGAGGGCTCGCAAAGCCCAACTTGTCTTGCGGCTCCGCCGCCTGAAGTGCGGAAAGGCTTTGTCTTTCCGGCCAGCGGATTCTCCTCTATTCCGAGGCTACCCCTCAGGCCTAAGGCGCAGCCTCAGTTTCAAGAATCAGCTAAACGGAAAGCCATAGGCTTTCCGCACATCGGGCGGCAAAGCCGTCGATATGCCCGACGAGTCGCGGTAGCGAGCGGGTCAACCGACGAGACTTCAAGTAAACTAACCAGAGTGAACCAACCAATCTCAGCAACCGAATACGCCGCCGTTCGCGATGGTGGCGCCGGCCTGATCGATCTCTCTGTGCGCGGACGTCTGCTGGTCAGCGGTTCAGAGGCCTTGATGTTTCTCAACGGCTTGATTACAAACGACATGAAAACGCTGGCGCTGCATTCCTGGATGCCGGCGGTTTTTCCGAATGTGCAGGGACGGCTGATCGCCGCAGTGCGCATCATTCATCGCGATGATGGATTTCTGATCGATACAGAACACGCCACTCTGGAGCCGGTCGCCAAACTGCTGGGCCGCTTCACCCTGGCCGGCGACTTTCAAGTGAAGGACCTCTCGAGCGAGACCGCAATGTTGTCGGTGCAGGGCCGGAAAACCGCGGAGGTTGTGCGTCAGGCGTTGGATCAGACAACTGCGAGTGTCCCACGCGGCGGGGTCGCGACCGCCCAGTTTGAGAAGGGCAAAGTAACTATAATTAGGGCCACGCACTCTGGCGAAGACGGTTTTGACTTGTTCGTTGACGCGAACTCCGTTGCGGACCTACGCCGTTCATTGATCGCGGCGGGTGCGTCACCGTGCAGTCAAAAGGTAGCGGAGATTTTGCGTATCGAAGCCGGCATTCCGCGTTTTGGTATCGACATGGATGATACCAAGGTGGTCACGGAAACGAATCTGGATGACGCGGTCAGCTTTACCAAAGGCTGTTACATTGGCCAGGAGATCATTGCGCGGATCAAGTACCGTGGTCACGTAGCAAAGAAACTGAGCGGTGTGCTGCTGGAGCAGACTGTGGCGCTCGAGAGTGGCGCGAAAATTCTCTCGACTGATGATAAGGAAATTGGCGCCGTGACTTCGTCGGCCGTTTCGCCACAGCTGAGACAAACGATCGCCCTGGCCTATGTGAAGTACGATTACCTTGAACCGGGGACGAAAGTGAAAATCATTTCGGCGGACCAGGAATTACCAGCGAAGGTCACAGAGCTTCCATTTGTTCGCGGGAGTTGGTACGAGAATCCAGCTCCGTCAGGAGCGTAATGTTTATAGATACGAAACCAAAAACGGACCTCTCGCTCCGTAGGAGCGAAATGTTGAGCCGCTTTTCTGAACTGGTCCGCTCCTTCTGAACTAATGATTTATTTCGACGCGCTGGTCTATAAACATTTCGTCCCTAACGGGACTCAAAAGTATGACTGACGAGCCGACTACGATTACCGAGCCCGACCCAGGAGTCCCCGATCTGGATCAGGCTGAACTGGCGTATTCAATCATCGAATCATTGCTCGAACACACCCGCGTCGTCAGCGATCTGATCGCGGTGATGGCCCAGGCCCTCGACCAGGATACGACCAAAGCCCTCACGCTGACTGCGCAGTGGCAATCCTACCTGGAAAGCCGCCGCCAGATGGAACATACCCGCAAGGACGTCGAGAAGTTCGTCGAGCTGATGAAAAAATCCGACGACGCTTAACTCTCAACTTCGACGATCAACTGAACATTCGAACGAATGCTTAAGAGACCCGCCGCTATCGGCGTAGGCGCTCGCTGCCTCTCAACCGTTGAATCGGCTTTGAAGGAGTCGTAAGTCTCAGGCACTCCGCCCACAGTCGGGCTAGTGCCCCGCCTCCGAACTTAAGCCATGTGCCCATTGCCGCGCGCGCGCCGGCACAACTCGCGTGCAGCTTCGGGCCACGCCGGAAACTGAAACGTGAATCCGGATTGCAGCAGCCTGGTGGGGACTACGCGGCGACTTTTGAGAATCAATTCCGTCTCGCTTTGCAGAACAAATGCCCCCAGCTCCAGCATCCATTCTGTCGCGGGCAGACCAAACGGCATCCCCCACGCGGACCGCAGCACCCGCATGAACTCTGAATGAGGAAGCGGGTTAGGCGCGGCGAGATTGATGGGGCCTTCGAGTTCTTCGTGTTCGATCAGCCACAACACGGCGCTGGTAAAATCCCGATCGTGAATCCAGGACATGTACTGGCGGCCGTCTCCCGCGGCGCCGCCGAGTCCTAACTTTACTAATTGCAGCAGAGCAGAGAACGGACTGCCCGGATCGGGATTCATCGTGATCGCCGAGCGCATCGCGACTCTCCGGGTGTTCGGAGTTGCCGATTGCTTCAGCTCGCGTTCCCACGAGGTCGCGACATCGATGCTGAAGCGCCAGGTGTCAGGCGCGTTTGGTTCGGCGCCGCCAATCACCCCGGTAGCTTCGTCGTTGGCTTCGTCGAATCGATGGGCGTAAATCGTGGCGGTGCTCGCCTGTAACCAGACGCGCGGCGGTTTCCATGCCTGGGCAATCGCGTCCCCGACCACCCTGGTTGATTTCACCCGCGAGTCCTTAATGACTCGTCTGTTGTGATCGTTGTAGCGACAGTTGACGCTCTGTCCCGCCAGATTAATGATCGCATCGGCGCCTTCAAACTCTGCGACCCACTCACCGAGTGTTTCGCCATCCCATTCAACGGTCCGCCATAGAGCACTGAAGGGTTTTCGACTGAGCACCACAACTTCATGTCCGCTCTTGTGAAACGCGCGAGCGATCACCGTGCCGACCTGACCTGAGCCGCCTGGAATAACGATCTTCATGTGACACCTGCCCTCTAACTCATCCTAAAAACTTATGCCGGTGCCCATCCAATATCGGACAACTCTCATACTTACCGAAGAAGCGATATCGATGGCGGGCCAGTAGGTCATAAGATCGATCCCTAACCCACTTGGGCAGAAGTCTCAGTAGTCTCAACACGTTCCAAAGGCCGCCAAATCCTCGCGCCAAGAACAAGACTGCATCTGCACGCGCAAGCAGGTTCTCGCTGGCAAGCCCGTATTCCTTTACTACGTAGAGGGTGTCCAATCGGCGGGCATTCATGCCGTGTTGCCTGAGGAGAGCAATGGCAAAGTCGCTTTGCAGCGAAGCAAAACGAAGATGATCATGCCGATCCCTCTTAAGCAGAAACTGGACACTCAGATTACAGATGCCGCAGACGCCATCGTAGAGAACGATTGGATAGGAAACAGCTTCACGCACAGCATCTCAGGTCCTTCATTGTGAACGGTCCCGGTTCGGGGAGGCCGCTGCGGATCTGGTCGTCAGTGAACCTGTGCTTGGGAAGCAGATCCTCCGGCAGCGGGTCACACTCCAAGGCCGGTTCCACCACTCCCTCAGAAAGAATCCGCACCTGGGCTCGAGCCACCAAGGGGACCTTCATAGTCAACTCCCAAAAACCCGCCAGGACGTAATGGAACCAGACTGGCATGCGGAACATCCAAATTGTTTTGCCGGCAATTCGCGCAACGCGATGAACAGCCTCGCTTAGCTGTAGTTCCTCTGCGCCGGTGATCGCTACTGTCTTGCAGCCTAACCTGTCGTCAATCAGCGCGGCCTGCATCACCTCAATTAAATCCTCGATGGCCAGAGGTCGGATTCGCTTCTCCTTCAGTCCCACCATCGCGAAGAGAGGAAAGGTGTGAACAGCATGGCTTAAGTGGTCTAACATGTGATCGCCACGGCCATAGACCATACCGGCCTTGACTATGGTGTAGTGGAGCCCGGAGTTGCGAACGATTTCTTCCGCCGCCCACTTTGATTCGTGGTAAGGCGAGCCACAATCCGGGCGGGCGCGAAGAAAGCTCATGAGCAAGATCTTCTTGACTCCCGCCTCTCGCGCAGCGTTAACAACGTTCCTGGTGGCTTCAACGTGAACCTTTTGATAGGTCTGCTCACCTATTTCACGGTTAATTCCCGCGCAGTGGGCGACCGCATCACATTTTTTGAACGCCTCGATTAAGGCCGTCGGATTTGATAGATCGCTCAAGACGAACTCCGTACCCATCTTTCGGCTCGTCGATTGACCGCTCGGCCCCCTCGCTAACAGAACCACCTCGTGTCCCTCGGCCACGAGCCGCTGCGCTAAGTGACCTCCGATGAATCCCGCTCCACCCGTAATTCCAATTCTCATTTTTTACCTTCTTTCTGTCTCATCCAAATCGCGAAGTTCGGACACCAACTTCAAAGCTCTCTTCCGCACCGGCCGCATCAGCGGATTGCTCGCCAAAGAAATCAGCTTGTCCAACAGATCCACTGTCTGATCGATAAGGCGATACGTGCGCCTCCGCTTGGGCGACGAATCATGGATCCAAAAGAGAATGATTCCCATGTGATAAAGCCAGAGCAGGTAAGGCAATTCTGCCCGCAGGTCACTCGGGATGCGCGCCTTGGTATCGGCAACCAGGTCCTCGAACAGCTTTATGCTGTCATGTCGCGTCGGCGCGGAATCGTCCGCAAAGGGATTGAGCGGACTGTGCGGGTCGGCGGCGGTCTTGAAGAGCACGCCGGCAAATTCGTGATAGGGCTCGAGCGTCGAGATCTTCAGACGCATTACAGCGAGCAGGCGGCCTTTCAGAGTCGTTTCCTTTTGCAGCACCGGGAGCGTTGCAGCCAGGTGCTCTTCATGCGTCCGGTGGTAGAACGCCTGAATCAGGTGTTCCTTCGAACCGAAATAATGAAAAGCATTGCCCAGCGACACGCCTGCCTTCTGGGCAATCGCGCGCATCGTCGTCTCTTCGTATCCCCG
>JAWWPL010000050.1:0-4969 GCA_033850605.1 Blastocatellia bacterium
GGCGATAGGATTAAGCCCATCACGCCGATGAAGATTATGCCACTGAAGAGCGCATAGATTGACGCGAAAACTTTCGCCGTATCAGTCGGCAATTCTTTGATTGGACCCATGCCGCCGAGAATCATTGCCGCTTCCAGCAGCGAATCAATCCAATTAAACCCGGCAATGAAATGATAGCCGGCAATGCCAATCATCAGGGCCACCAGAATCAAACCCAGCGCCAACACCAGCGCCATAACCAGGCGCTTGATAAATACCGATCGGGGGGCAAGCTGGTCGTGCCTGCGTTCATATCTTAACCAACTGGTTTTGGATTTTCGACTTTGCTTTGCCACCGGCTTGCTCCCTGGTCGGCTTCTCTCGTTATGGGCAACGCACCCGCAACGCCAGCGGTTTGATCTCAAATGTCGCCGGCAAGCGGCCTACGACTTCGCCGTCAAGTTCGATCGCGACAACTTCACCCTGTTTGACGGGCCGGGCGGTTACCTGTTTAGCCAGCGCATGATTCACCTCGTCCATGCGCAGGTGGGCGCCGAAATAGAGTCTGGGTGCGTTGCTGAGAATGCGAAAAGCGCTGGCGTCCCCGATGCTCACTACATCGAGCCAGCCATCGTCCAGTTTGGCGTCTGGGGCGATCTTCATTGCCCCGCCGTAATAGCGAGCATTCGCCACGCAGAACTCGGCCACGCGCAGACGCCGCTCTGGTTCCTCGTCCAACTGAATATGAACTTCAATCGGAGCAGCGGCCAGCGTAGTCTGCACCGTGGCAGCCGCATAAGAAAGCTTGCTGCTGAGTTTGCGTGGGGCAAAGGCAGGAATCCATTTCCGCGATTCACCGCTCGCGGTCCTGGTCAGCACTTCAGTGCTCATGCCAAAGCTGGCCACGTTGACGAAGAAGCGCGTCTCACGTTCGCCGCCGTCGTTTATGAACGCGACCCGAGCGACATCAATCAGACGCGTTCGACCGTCGCGGAGGGCGCGTGCCGCCGCCGCGGTATTTGTCGGCATGTGCAAAGAACGACGGAAATCACTGCCGGTTCCACCCGGCAGAATCCCCAGCTCGGTTTCCTTGTTCGCATCCAGAATGCCGTTGGCAACTTCCGAGATGGTGCCGTCGCCGCCGCAGGCAATGATCAGTTTTGTTCCCTGCTTCGCGGCTTCGGCCGCCAGCCCGCGGCCATGGCCGATGCCCTCAGTAAATACAACGGTGAAGGGACCAAAGTGCGTGCGCAGATCGCTGGCAAACTTTGGCCAGAGCTCGCGTGTTGCGCCGTCGGCGGAAGCGGGGTTAACGATTACGAGAGGTAACGTCATCAGTTGAGTCTGTGCTCGGCGGCGGTGGTTTAAACGCAAAGGGCGCAGAGGTATTCGCAGAGGGAGGCAAAGGTTTTCCTCCGCGTTCCTTTGCGAAATCCTTCGCGTCCTCTGCGTTAAGATCGTTCTTCATCTGCACGCAATTCGCGGTCATTGCCTTAGATCAAGATCAGGAGTAGCATGCGAGTCAACACTAGCAGAATAGCAGTGAGTCGGAAAATTCCCAATGCTCTTCAAATCTAACGTTCCAATGGCCCATCGAGTAGCGTTTTTCCTAGCCGGGTTGAATACGCTCAGCCCCCTGCACCGATTACCGCATGGCGGAAATCTTAACGCGTTAGATTTTCTTCCGGCAGCTCTTTTTTGGCTCCTGGTAGTTTATCAGTGGCGGGAACGAAAGACCTTGAGGTGGCAGCTCAGAAATGCGGAAGGCTATGGCCACCACACGCCGCTCGACATGGTGGAGGTGGGACTTGACCGTCTGCCGGACTCGGTCTACTTGTTGCTGGCGATTCTGTCGGCCATCAGTCTCGTTTGGATTTTCACTCGCGGTTGAGGTCTAACGCGCGGTCCTGCTCACCCAGTTCGGCAATCTTGCTCATCACAAACTCGCCGATCTCTTTGTAAGTTCGCACATGATCCTTTTTCGCGATGTACTCTGCCAGGTCGAGCTGTCTGCCAAAGTGAATCCGGATTGGTTGGCCGCCGAACCAGTTCCCCAAAACCTGCTTCGCCAGTTTGTTACCGAGTCCGGCAATAAAGATCGGGACAACTTGCGGGTTGGCCGCTTTGATTAACTTGCCGAGGCCCGGTTGTGGCCGCAGATAGGAATACGGATCGCTGTTCTTATTACGCGTGCCCTCGGGATGAAAGCCGATCGTGTTGCCGGCGCCTTCATGACAAATCTGAGTCAGCCGACGAAATGAATACTTGTCGAACTCGCGTTTTTCGGGCAGCGGCTTATCACCGCCGGTAAAGAATGGTGGATACATCGACCACCAACCCATCACGAGGTTGACCAACATACCGGCCGGCGATTGATAAAAGAAGCGTCCCCGCACCGGAAAGAAGAGTTGTTTGCGCCATTTGGTGCGATAGAACAAAACACTCGAGACGGTGTAGAAGTCAAAAAACGATCGATGGTTAGCCACTAGTAGGATCGGCCGATCATGATCGACGGCTTCGATATTCTCGAGCCCGTAGACGCGCATCAGGTTATAGGTTGAGATGTGAATCCAACCGGCGCCGAACACGCTCTGGCACCAGGTCCAAAAGCGCTTCCAAGCCCCGTGGTTCATGCGATGAGTGACGCGAAAAGCGAAACGTTCGAAGGGGGAAAGGACGGCGAGTTCTTCGGTTGAAGGTGCAATCACAGACACGCTCTCGCTGCCATGGACGTTGACGATCATGAGATCCGCGTAACCGAATGATAGATGATCCACACGTCCTCCTCATGCAAAATCTCCATAAGCATAAGACGAAGGTCGTTCAGATATCTTAGTAGTTTTGTGCGATGAATCGCGTCGTCAACATCGAGGTCAAAGTCGCAGAACAAGATTTGAATCTGGTCGCGAACTACGTTGCCCCGCGTGATGGAGGATGCGAATAGACCAGTGAATGGTGTCGTGACCGTGGATCCTCCGCGGGCGAGGGCCAGCTCTTCCGAGAGCCAGTCGGTTACCGTTCTGTAGTCAGTTGTATCCGTTCTAACCGGGAGAAAAATTTCAACGCGGGTCCGTTTTTCTAAGGCCACGAATAAGCTCCCTTAACTTCGCTGCACGTTGCGGAAAGCTCTCCATTATCCTGATGGTTTCCTCGGGTGAGTTCTCCATCGTTATAGGATGTCGTGGGTATTTTTTCTGCAGGATCGGTTCACCCTGCCCTTCACGTCCTTCATCTTGCAATAACTGTTTACTCATCGGTCTGAATGATACTTCCTTTCGGCATATTTCGAGAAGCAAAACTCACTCAATCGAAAAATATCTGGCTTCCGGATGATGAATGATGATCGCCGAAGTCGATTGCTCAGGTTCGAGCTGGAACTCTTCGCTCAACTCGACATCGATGAGTGACGGATCGAGCAGTTCGAAAAGTTTTGTCTGGTCTTCCAGATTGGGACAGGCCGGATAGCCAAAGCTGAAACGCGACCCCTGGTAACCCTGGCGGAACAGCTTATTAAGTTCCTTCGCGTCCTGATCCGCAATTTCCAGTTCCTGACGAATGTGTTTGTGCCAGTACTCAGCCAGCGCCTCGGCGCTTTCCACACTGAGACCGTGAAAATAGAGATAGTCGGCGTAATTATCCTGTTTGAAAAGTTCCTGTGAATACTCGCTGGCTCGACGACCGACTGTTACCAGATCAAAAGCGACAACATCCATGTGGCCGGATTCAACTGAAGCGAAGTAATCCGCGAGACAAAGCCGCTTGCCGGCTGGTTGTCGCGGAAAAGTGAAGCGCACGCGTTCGGTCCTGGTGTCGGGGTCGTACACGATCAAATCGTTACCAGAGGATTGGGCAGGGAAGTAGCCGTAGACGACGCGCGGCACCAGCAACCCTTCGCGCTCGCAACGCTCTTTCATTTCTTCATAGATAGGCCGGACTTTTTCGGTGACCAGGCGATGGTATTCTTCCGCCGATGTTCGTCCCTGCTTGAACTGCCATTGACCTTTAAACAGCGCCGTTTCGTTCACAAAATCAAAAACGTTTTCAATGGGAATATCGTGAACGACCCGCGAGCCAAAAAACGGCGGCTGTGGAATAGGGACATCCGCGCGGACGTCGGAACGTTGGGTATGCGTGGTATCGCCCGAGGTCTTAGCGACGCGGCGGGGCACAGCGGATTTGCGCACGCCGCGTTTTGCTTCCTCGCCAATTAGATCGTCTTCCTCTTCTGCTTTGTCTGAGCCATTTCCACTCGCTGCCGCGGCTGCGGCCTTCGCTTGTTCGTTTTCGAGATGTCCATCGCCGGCCATGAGTTTGTCCATCGTGTGTAAGCCGGCAAACGCGTCCCGGGCATAGAATAATGTGCCGTTATAGAGTGACTTTAAATCGTCTTCGACATACTTCCGCGTCAAGGCTGCTCCGCCCAGAACGACGGGCGCACCGACGCCACGCTCGTTCATGACTTCCAGATTGTCCTTCATGATCAGAGTGGACTTTACCAGTAGTCCGCTCATGCCGATGGCGTCGGCTTTATGTTCTTCATAGGCATTGAGAATGGTGTCGATCGTCTGCTTGATGCCGAGATTGATCACGCGATAGCCGTTATTGGTCAGAATGATATCGACGAGATTCTTGCCAATATCGTGCACGTCGCCTTTGACGGTCGCCAGAACCATCGTGCCTTTGGCGGTGGCGCCGCCCTTCTTTTCCATGAACGGCTCGAGGAAGCGCACGGCTGCCTTCATGGCTTCGGCGGATTGCAAGACGAAAGGAAGCTGCATCTGGCCGCTGCCGAACAGATCGCCAACGACCTTCATGCCTTCGAGCAAGATGTTGTTAATGATGTCGAGCGCGGGATAGGTTTCGAGCGCGGTCTTCAACTCAGCTTCCAACCCGATCTTTTCGCCATCAATAATGTGATTCTTTAGCCGCTCTTCGACGGTTTCGCCTTTCGACGCTTTCTTGGCGCTCTTGGTTTTGACGTTCTCAAAGA
>JAWWPL010000104.1:0-18572 GCA_033850605.1 Blastocatellia bacterium
TCTATTTCCGTTGGAAGCAGGCCGGCGAACCGCGCTTGAAAGAAATGAGTCTGTACGTCGTCAATCGTGACGGCTCTGGTTTGCGCCGTTTAACGGATGAAGAGGCAAAGCAGGTTCCGCCGGCCACGGGCGAGTTGTCGAAAGACAAGACGATGACTGTCTTCGCCGACGAAGGCGATGTTTTCATCTACCTGCACGCCAAGGGTACTCGCCGGCAAATAACGCGCACGGTCGACGCCGAAACAAATCCGCACTTCACTTTTGATCAGAAACACATCTATTTCACGCGACAGAGCAATCTTTATGTAATGGCGCTGGATGGTGGCTCGCTCGATCAACTTACTGATATTCGAATCGGCGCCGGCGCTACGCCGAGCGCGACACCGAAAGGAACTGACAGTCAGGAATATCTTAAAAAAGAAGAGCGAGCGTTGCTTGATGCCGTGCGCGAGCGCGCTGAGCAACGCGAAGAGCAGGAGAAGAAACGCAAGGAGCGTGAGAAGCGAAAATCTTTTAACCTTCCCACTGGCCAGAATGCGGTCTCGCTGATTCTGTCGCCCGATGGCAAGTACGTCATTGCTACGATCAGCGAACCCGGCTCGGGCGCGAAGAACACGGTAGTGCCGAACTATGTGACAGAGTCGGCTTACACCGAAGACATCACCGGACGCACGAAGGTTGGTGACACGCAGGGCCGCACGCGAATTGTGGTGATCGACGTGGAAACCGGCGAATCAAGAAACGTCGATCATGGACAGCGACTGCCGGCCACGCCTCAGGCTCAGCGTACGGAGAATCCGACGGACACCGTGCCAAAGGAAGCCGGCGAGGCTAAGGTTGCCGGGGCCGCAGGCGAACCACCGCAGACAACAGCACGCAGCCAGCCGGCTCAACCGCGTGATCGCGACGTACAGTTGGCGCAGCTCCGCTGGTCTGACGACGGCAGGAACGCAGTCTTGATGGCGCGTTCGGTCGATAACAGGGACCGCTGGGTAATGTTGCTCGACCCGGCCACCGGCAAAACAAAAGTCCTGGCCAGCATGCACGATGATGCCTGGATTGACGGACCGGGGGCGCCCACGCTGGGCTGGTTACCGGACAACTCGCATGTGTATTTCGAATCCGAGCGCGATGGATTTGCTCATCTTTACACCGTGCCGATCAACGGAGGTGAGCCGGTGCAGCTCACCTTAGGTCAGTTCGAAGTTTCAGATGTGCAGGTATCGACGGACAAGACGAAGTTCTATTTCATCTCAAGCGAAGGCAGTCCTTTCGAGCGACACCTTTATTCGATGGCGTTAACGGGCGGCGAGCGCCAGCGCCTTACCGGGCTGCCCGGCCAAAATCAAGTGGACGTCTCGCCGGATGGCACGATGCTGGCGGACGTGCGTTCGTATAGCAACAAGCCACCGGAGCTGTACCTGCTAACGAATCGACCTTTCTTCGCGGGAAAAACGATGGTCCCTGATAAGCCGGTCACAACCTCGCCCATTCCCGAGTTCTTTACCAACGACTGGAACGATCCGCGCATCGTCAGCTTCAAAGCGCGCGACGGCGCGACAGTTTACGGACGGATGTACATGCCCTCGAATTACAAGGGTGGCGGGCCGGCAGTGCTATTCGTCCACGGTGCCGGGTACTTGCAGAATGTTCATCGCTGGTGGAGCTCGTACTATCGCGAATACATGTTCAATCATTTGCTGATGGAGCGGGGTTTTGTCGTGCTCGATATTGATTACCGCGGTTCGTCCGGTTATGGCCGCGACTGGCGCACTGGAATTTACCGGCACATGGGCGGTAAGGACTTAACTGACCACATCGATGCGGTGAACTATCTGGTCAAAGAGCACGGCGTCGATCCGAAACGCATCGGTCTATACGGTGGCAGCTATGGCGGATTCATCACGCTAATGGCGATGTTCACGCAGCCCGATGTTTTTGCCGCGGGTGCGGCGTTGCGGCCGGTGACTGATTGGGCGCACTACAACAATGGTTACACGTCGAACATTCTTAACCTGCCGCAGAACGATGCCGAAAGCTACAAGCAAAGCTCGCCGATTTATTTTGCCAGTGGATTGAAAGGAGCACTGCTGATCTGTCATGGCATGGTGGACGTGAACGTGAATTTTCAGGACACAGTGCGGCTGGTGGAAAAGCTGATCGAGCTGAGAAAAGAAAACTGGGAAGTCGCACCTTATCCTGTCGAAGACCACGGCTTTGAACGCGAAGAGAGTTGGGCGGATGAATACAAGCGTATTCTGAAGCTGTTCGTTACGAACTTGAAGCCCGAGATGCGAGTAGGATCGCCTAAGATCAATCGCGCGGGATCGAAATAGCCGCGTTCACGCGGCTTGCTCGCAGGGTTCCATTGGGACGACGATCCACGAAATCACACGATCGAGCTGGCTGTTATTTCGTGCGGGTTCGAGGATCGTGTCCTGGTCCTTCTTTGTCGGCAATCTGTTAGGAGAATTCATATGTTAAGACGGCTGTTTGCTTTGTGTGTTTTGAATTCTGTCTGCTTGATTGTCTTTGCCGAGCACAAACAGATTAGCAAGGTTTCGCCGACCAGACATGTCGACTCGGCGCCAGTCGTCGACGCTAACTTCCCAACTGAGCAGCAAGTCTGGTTGTCGCGCCAACAGGAAATCGAACTCGCCCTGAAGGCCGCTCCCGCGCATCTGCGGAAAGAAGCCACCGTATACACGTTCGCCAAGAACGGCTATGAAAAAGCTCGGGCGGGAACGAATGGCTTCAATTGCATGGTCAATCGCGATGGCATTCAAAACGGAGATAACGCCTTACACCCAACCTGCTGGGACCCTGAAGGCGGCCGAACGATTCTTCCGGTGATGTTGCGTGTCGGAGAATTACTCGCGCAGCAGAAATCAGCAGCTGAGATAAAACGCGATATTGAGAACGGCTTTGCGCAGGGTCGCTTTCACAGTCCGGCGAAGGCGGGCATTGCTTACATGTTGGCCGGCGATGTGAAGTTCGATCCGAAAACGGGGCAGCTTTCTGACACTGTCTTCCCGCCGCATTACATGTTTTATGCGCCGGGGGTGATCAATAAAGATATTGGCATGTCGAAAGAGGCGACAACTCCGGGGCTGCCGTTTGTCTATTCGGGATATTCGGGCGGCACAAAGACAGCGTACATTATTGTCATGGCCGGTCAGTCCGCAGGCCATGCAATGCCCTGACTCGCAAGGATAAGGGCAGACACTACTGGCACGACGACTTAATGATCGTGAGCCCCGAAGGGGCGGAATAAGGTAGCCAGCGGCAAGCGCAGCGCAGCCACTGGAAACTGTCATTCACGTTGAACGCGCCCGGCAAGGGCGCGAAGAACCTCACCAGACATATCGCTCGTCATACTCAATCCCGGCGAGTTTGAGCATTTCGAGATACTCGTCTTTAAAAGTCTTGTGCCGATGATGTTCTTCTTGATTGAGAACATATCGCTTCACTTTCTCGAGGTGCGAGGGACTGACAGTCACGCCAAAATAACCGGGTTGCCAACCAAAGCTCCTCTTGCCGAGCGTCTCATGCACCCATTCCGACGACCCACTCTTCACTTCACGCATAATGTTGGCGATAGCGTGTGTCGCGCGTAGACCGATCAGAATGTGCGCGTGATCTTCGATGCCGCCAATGGCAACCGGTATTCCGCCTAGATTCTTAACGATGCCACCAAGATAGGAGTAAAGGTTATCACGCCAGTCATTAGTGATTATTGGGTAGCGATCTTTGGTGCTGAATACCGCGTGGTAATGAAGACAACAATACGTCGCGGGCATGGGAGTCTCCCACCCCGCGCCCCTGCGGGGGGCGCTTTAGTCGCACGGTTGGCTGACCAGTGTCTGCGCGCTACGCGCTTGCCACTGGCTACCTTATGCCGCGCCTGGGGGCGCTCGGGCTGCGTCAGCTGAAACGGTTACCTGGCCTGAAAGGCGTTCACCTTAACACCTCATTCCTCGACTGCATATCCAACAATACTTGCATTGGAAGAGTAGACCCGCTTTGTTGGTCACTGCCCCTGCTGCGCACGCTGGCGGACAGGCTGTCAGCGATCCGCAGCTATCAACTTGAACTCCGACCCATGCTGGCCCATCATATTTCTCGAACGCTCTCAAGTCATGGCCAATCCAGCTTTACGACTAACGGAAAATACGCCCGGAGACTTCTTTGTCGATTCGACCTGCATCGACTGCGACGCGTGCCGCCAAATTGCTCCGGAAACATTTAGCGACTCGGGTGCGGCTTCGTTTGTTTATCGACAGCCTTTGACCGAAGGCGAAACGAGACGGGCCTTAATGGCGCTGGTAGCTTGTCCGACGGCCTCGATCGGAACCAGCCAACATCATGATGCACACATCGGCATCGACGCTTTTCCGTCGCCGGTTGCCGAGGATATTTATTTCTGCGGCTTCACCGCGGAATCAAGCTTTGGCGCCTGGAGCTATTTGATCTTTCGTCCGCAAAGTGAAGGCGGTAACGTACTGATCGATTCCCCGAGGTTCGCTACTCAGTTGGCCAGAAAAATCGAGTCAATGGGTGGTGTGAACACAATGTTCCTGACGCACCGCGACGACGTCGCCGATCATCTTCGCTTCGCCGAAAGGTTTAATTGCGAACGCGTAATGCATGTCGACGATGGCGCCGCGCGTCTCGGGATCGAGCGCGTGCTTCGGGGAAACGAAAGCATTGGACTCGATCAGGATCTGCTAGCGATTCCTGTCCCCGGACACACGCGGGGACACGTGGTTCTGCTTTATCGCCAAAAGTTTTTATTCACCGGAGATCATCTGGCGTGGTCGCCCCAGCGAGAAACGCTGACTGCCTTTCGCAATGCGTGCTGGTATTCATGGGAAGAGCAGACTCGGTCGATGGAAAAACTGCGCGAGCACGATTTTGAATGGGTTCTGCCGGGCCATGGCCGAATTCATCATGATAGCCCTGAAAACATGCGCGCACATCTTGAACGCTGTATTGAATGGATGAAAACGCGCTAATATGCTCAACCGATTCGAGAAGGAGAAACGAGTTTGTTAAGAATACTCATGATCGCAACGGCCTCGCTGTTACTCGTCAGCAGCGCTCTGGCCCAGGATCCCAACGTCAAACATTTCGCCAAAGATGGATTGTCCTTCGATTATCCCGCGACCTGGCAGATTAGCGATAAGAGCTCGCAACAGATGCAGCTGCTCGAATTAGCCGTCGGTGACGTAGTAGTGCGAGTTCGCTCGCCTCGCGAATGGCTGAAGACTCCGGATAAGGAAGCGCATGCCAAGAAACTGTTTCAGGAGCAATACGCAGATGATTTTATGGCCCAGCTTGAGCAGGCCAGCCTGCATCCGAAGCGCTCAACCGTAACCACTCAGATCGCCGGCGCCGATGCTGAAGGCACGCGCATCCGCGCCGTCCTCGACGGCGAACCGGGCGGCATGGATTCTTATTACCGCTTCCTTTCAGAGCGGTTGGTTAACCTTTCGATCTTCGCTTCCGATAAAGATATCGTTAAAGTTGCTCCTGGCTGGGACCTGATCCGTAACAGCATTAAGATCGACCCCGCACCGCAACCGAAAGCGACTCCGCAACCATCGCCGGCAAAGGGAAAACCGTAACTGGTCTACGAATGAGGTCGCGGAATTACTGAAATCGAACCGCTGTGAACAGAAGGCAAATTTCCATTGCGGTCATTACTGTCCTGCTATCGGCGCTGTGTCAGAGTGCCCTTGCCCAGACTCCGGCGCATGAGCCTCTTATACACTTCGAGGTCGACGGTCTGTCGTTCGACTATCCGGCGACAATTGAACTTGAGGAGCACAGCACCGTGAGTGGCCAGCACCTGGTCATCCAGAGCAAAGGCCAGGCGCAGATAATGATCGTTTCGCGGTATGCGCAAATCCACACGGCTGAAGAACTGGCGGCGGCCAAACACGAAGTTGTCGATAGCTTTATCGAGACGATGTGGCAACAGATTCACGAGCAGGATCCGAACGTCTTGCGGACCGCTGCGCAGATCGAAGTAGCAGGCAAGCAGGCAACCGGAGTCAGGATGCGAGCGGTTCTGGAGAACCAGCCCGGCAATGCAGAGATTTACTCGCTACAGCTGGGCTCGCGACTCGTGCTTCTTTCTTTGATTGGCACCGACCGGGAGATCGCCGCCAGCGCTCCCGCCTGGCTCGCCATCCGCCGCAGTTTGAAGGCCAGGTGAACCCGCAAGTCCGAGCCTTTTGACTTGCGCTCTTCTCTGACCCGCAAAGCCGAATGGCAAATTTATTTTAGGAACCTTCTCGACTGAGCATTGGACGCGACTTCAAACCCCGAAACATTGGAGCAGAAAAAGTGATCATTGGACTTCCAAAGGAAATCAAAGACAACGAATATCGTGTCGGCCTAACCCCGGCGGGCGTGCGCGCCTTAACCGACGCCAGCCATCGCGTACTGGTGCAAAAGGATGCCGGCGAAGGATCGGGATTCGAAGATTCTTTGTACCACCGCGCCGGCGCCACCATCGTAGAATCTGCCGACGATGTTTGGGCCGAGGGTGACATGATCGTCAAGGTAAAGGAGCCGATCGCACCCGAGTATCCACGGATGCGCGAAGGGCAGCTACTTTTTACTTATCTGCATCTCGCCCCCGACCGGGAACTAACCGAACAGTTGCTGCAGCGAAAGGTGACTGGCGTTGCTTATGAAACCATAACCGATCGTCGCGGAACGCTGCCGCTGCTGACTCCGATGTCGGAAGTTGCCGGACGCATGGCCATTCAGGTAGGCGCGCATTACCTGGAAAAGATGAGTGGCGGACGCGGCATACTGCTGGGCGGCGTACCGGGAGTGCCCGCCGCGCGCGTAGTGATTATCGGCGGCGGCGTAGTGGGAACAAATGCCGCAAAGATTGCCGTCGGCATGGGCGCGCATGTCACGATGATCGATAACAACCTCGATCGCCTGCGCGAACTGGACGATATCTTTCTATCAAAAATTTCCACGCTCGCGTCGAGCGCCTACATGATTCACGACGCGGTGTCGGAGGCCGATCTAATCATCGGGGCGGTGTTGGTGCCCGGGGCTTCGGCGCCAAGATTGGTCACGCGCAGCATGCTTAAAGATGTGGCCGACGGCGCAGTCATTGTCGACGTCGCAGTGGATCAGGGTGGTTGTGTTGAGACCACTCACCCCACGACGCACTCGGACCCAACGTACTATGTTGAAGGTGTACTGCACTATTGTGTCGCCAACATGCCCGGCGCCGTACCGCGAACTTCGACCTTTGCGTTGACTAACGCGACGCTGCCTTACACATTGAAATTGGCGAACAATGGGCTTAGGTCGGCCGTGATGATCGATCCGGGATTAGCGGCCGGCGTGAATACTTTTGGCGGAAAGTTGACTTACGAAGCGGTGGCCCTGTCGCAAGGACGAGAATACACGTCGCTGGGTCAGGCGCTCTCTCAATGACCTTTCAGAGCTTCCTTTAGTTTGTCGATTACCGTGAACATCTCCTGCCGCAGCTACGGTTTCGGCGGGCGACGTTTGGTGAGGAGCCCGTTAAGGCAACTGGTCAGCTCTTTTGCATTCACCGGCTTGTACAAAAACGCGTCAATTTGAGCGTCGGGCAAAGCATTGGACTCCCGGTTTTCCTGGCCCGTCAGCAGGACGATCGGGAGACCCGAAACTTTTGCGTTGCTACGCAGAAACCGTGCGAGTTGGTGACCGCTAAGGTTAGGCATGATGGCGTCGGTAACTACTACATCGACCGGTGAACTGAGGGCCAGCTTCATCGCTTCCAACCCGTCGGCCGCGGTCAAAACCCTATAACCGGATCGTTGTAAAGTTACCTCCAGATAACGCCGCACAGAGCGATCGTCTTCGACCAGAAGCACACATGGTTTTAATGGTGGGGTGCCCATCTCCGGGGAGTCGTTCTGGTTCGGAACGGCGGACGATGATTGTTGTTCCTGGTTCATTGAATGGCTCGCAACAGGTGGATTGTGAGCAGGATGAGGGGCGACCGATCCTTGCACATCAGCGACTATCTTCCACGTCGGATAAACGAGATTAAGCTGGGCACCATTTCTTGTCAACGACCGCCACGATTGGAGCGCGGACATCCTGTCCGCCCGCGCGCAGCGCGCAAACACTCCGAGGCGATCCTTTACCGAATCTGAGCGTGCCTTTGCCGAGTCTGAGCGGGCTTCGCCCGCTGGCGGACAGGATGTCCGCGATCCCCCGGCTCGTTCCCCCTGTCAGCAAAAGACAAGCCCGTTTGCTATACTCTCCTTTTCGCGCTGATGCGGCTTTCCTAACCGTAACGCCGCCCGCTGGAAACCCAATGTACGAATTCGCAGTCACACCAGCCGTAACCCAGATTCGCCGCCGCGGCGTTGAAATTTCAGAAGTCACAGCCGGGAGCCTGGGCGCCGAACTCGAACTGGAGCCGGGAGATCGCATAATGCGTGTCAACGGGCGTCCGATTCGTGACTATCTTGATTTTCGTTTTCAGGCCGGCGGCGAGACCGATTTAGTCGTCGATATCCGTAAATTGAGCGGCGAGGAGTGGGAACTGAACATCGAGCGCGATGAAGCGGAAGCGTTCGGCCTCAGCTTTGAACAGATCGTTCCGCGCCAATGCGCTAATGAATGTCTGTTCTGTTTCTGCAAAGGCAATCCTGAAACGGCGCGCCCATCGCTGTTCGTGCGCGACGAAGACGTACGCCTTTCTTTTCTTTACGGCAACTACACCACCCTCACTTCGATCACCGACGACGAGATGCGCCGCGTGATCGATCAAAGGCTGTCGCCGCAGTACGTCTCTGTGCACGCGACGGACCTTAAGGTGCGGGCCTACCTGCTCGGCGTTGACGAGCAACGCGCGGATATCACTCAGAAGATGCAGCGAATGCTCAACGCCGGAATCGAGATTCACGCGCAGGTGGTCCTGTGTCCACAGATCAATGATGGTGAAATTCTCCGTCGTACTATTTATGATCTTGCCAAGCTGCATCCGCGCGTGCGCAGCGTCGCCATTGTGCCGCTGGGCCTGACTCGTTATTTGAATGACGAGCGTTTGACGCCCGTGACGGCGGAATTTTGCGTACGCACGATTAACGAAATGTCGATTATCCAGGAAGACTTGCGGGCACAACTGGGAACGACGTTCGCGTTTCTGGGCGATGAGATTTACTTGCGGGCCGGCGGTTCGGTTCCCTCGCGGAGTCATTACGGTGACTATCCTCAGATCGAAGATGGTATCGGTATGGTGCGGAGTTTCGCGAATGAGTTTGACGCCCTGATGCGCCGGCTGGGCCGCAAACCTTTACCGAATGCGATGCGGCTGTACGGCACGATCATGACGGGTTCGATTTTCGCTCCGGTACTGCGCCGGCAGGTCGAGCGGATGAACCGTCGCTTCGGCACAAGGCTGCACGTGGTGGCGGTCGAGAATGAATACTTTGGCGGCGATGTGTGTGTTGCCGGTTTGTTGACCGGAGGGGATTTCCTCGCCGCAAGAGATCAAGTTCGCGGAGAGTTTGCCATCATTCCGCGAGTGGCGTTAAAGAGCGATGAACCGGTAATGCTCGATGGGATGCACTTCGAAGAGCTACAGAAACAGTTTGATGTGCCACTCTACGCTTTTGATTTTTCGTCACTCGCAGGTGCACTGAGCTCTGGCTTGATGGACGTGGACCTGGCCGGCCTGGGAACCAGCTCAGCGAGTCCAGTCCGCGGTCATCACACAGCCTCAACCTCTTCCTTTTGATAATGCCTTTTTCTTTTGCCGATGAATGCGACAGGCCAGACTGAAAGTGCGTCTTTACCCGATGTGGCGAAGCGAGTGCTTGATGTGGGTTGTGGGTGGAACAAGACGCCGGGCGCGATTGGGATTGACGCAAACCCCAAAGCTCATGCAGATGTGATTCACGATCTCGGGGTTCTTCCTTACCCCTTTGCAAATAATGAATTCGACGAGGTTGTCTGCCGTCACGTCGCCGAGCATGTGCCGGATGTTATGGCGTTTGTAACCGAGCTCTTTCGGATCACCCGACCCGGCGGTCTTATTAAGATCACGACGCCTCATTATTCGAATCCGGACTGGCCGACCGATCCCACGCACCGCAATCACTTTAACAGCTATTCCTTTAACTGTTTCGTCGAAGAGCGACAGCTCTTTCCGTTTTATACGGAAGTTAAGCTCAAGCCGATCCGCACCTATGTATCACTGGCAAACCTTTGGCGCGCGACCGGGCTCGAGCTGATCGTCAATCTCGATCAGCGCTGGCCTGCAATGCGTTTCACCAGGAAGTTCTGGGAGTTCTATCTGAGCTTTCTCTTTCGTGGCAAAGAACTCCAGTTTGAGTTTGAAGTCGTCAAGCAGGATCCCTGACCGAGGCTCGCGGCTCCCGCAACTCACTCTGTTTCCACAAAATCATAGTTAAATCCAGATTTTTGGTGTCTCGATTAGCGAAAGCATTTAAGAGTCAAAGCAAGGATTCAACTTAATCGCTCGCATGAATCTGGCACAACCCTTGCCGCTTCGCTTGGGCATGATTCCAGTCATCTCAGGTCTTCGGCTCGGCTTGCTGCTCTTCGGAGTTCTGCTTCTGTTACCGGCAGCGGCTTCGGCGCAACGTACCAGCGGTAGAGGCGGCAGTATCAGAGGTAACGTCATCCTTCCGAACGGCGCCTCGTTGAATGAGCGCGCCAAGGTAATACTGCAAACCGACCGAGGTGTCAGGAGCAACGTCTACACCGATACGCGAGGGCGCTTTCAATTCGACCAATTGACGCCGAGCATTTATGAGGTTGTGATCGAGACGGACGGAGATCGCTTTGAGACGGCTAAAGTGACCGTCGAAGTGTTTCCCGGATCTCCAGCAATAATCAACGTTAATCTCAAAGACAAGAAGGGCAAGGAATCGACAAACGCGGGGACAGTCTCAACAGGAGAGCTTGATACAGCAGTCCCCTCGCCGGCGAAAAAAGAGTTCGAGCGCGCCACCGAGGCCAGCAAAGGCGGCAGATCCGATGAGGCTATTGACCATTTCCGGAAGGCCATCGCCCTTTATCCTCAGTACGTTATGGCCCACAACGATCTCGGAGCGGAACTCCTGGGCCAGGGGAAACTTGATGACGCGGCCGAAGAGCTGCGCCGAGCCATTCAATTAGACTCCAAGGCGTTTAATCCGCATTTGAACCTCGGCATCGTCCTCGTACAGAAGCACGAATTCCCCGCGGCGGCCGCTGAGCTAAAAACTGCCGTCGAACTTCAGCCCAATTCGCCCGCCGCCAGGCTCTACAACGGCATGGCTCTGGAGGGTTCGAATGCCGGCGATGAGGCGGTGCGAGAGTTGCGAACCGCCCATGATCTCGGTGGACCCACCTTTGCCGTAGCGCTTTTTCATCTCGGCGAGATCTACATGGAGAAGGGCGAGCGCCTATTGGCCCGCCAGGCCTTTCAAACCTATTTGCTTGAGGCTCCCAATGACACAAATGCTCCCCAGGCGAGAAAGTGGCTTGAGGTCCTCCGTTGAAGGGTATTCGAGGATTCGTAAAACGATCCAAAATCAGCAACATCAACCCCTCCTCCGGGCCGGACGAATAGGCGACAACGTTATTTTTTAGAGTACCTTACGAGATAATGGATGCGGCGGCATAAGGCTTGCTCCCTCAACAGTTGTTGTCTAATCAGTTGTGACTTGCAAGGTGATTGATACTGCTCCGCGGATGGCACTTCTGCAATAACAAATCTAAATAACTTCAGACAGACCACAAGAAAAAGAGGAGGAGACCTATGAAGAGTTTTACGAGAGTCGCAGCCGGGCTAATGGTCGGGGCGCTCGTATTTTTCACGTTTAGCGTATTGGCATTTGGTCAGGCTCAGACCGGTACCCTGCGCGGCACAGTGACCGACCCGAATGGCCAGGTTGTAGCAGGGGCCACGGTTACCGCCAAGCATCAGGGTACGGGAGCTTCCACGCCCACCACCACAAATGGCGACGGCCAGTTTGTGCTTCCCAACCTGGCTCCAGGTGCATATACCGTAACAGCGGAGTCAACTGCTGGCTTTAGCAAGAAGGTTGTCACGGACGTTAGCGTGCCCATTGGACAGGTCACTGACCTTCCGATCGCCATGGCGGTTGGTACGCCCGCTGAAACAGTTACTGTTTCCAGCACGGGCGAGGAACTGATTACTAAGGATCAGGCGCAAATATCCACGACTTTTGAAACCCGCAAGATTGAAGAGCTGCCGTCAAACGGCGCGGGTGGCGGTTTGGACACTTTGGCTTTACTCGCTCCCGGCGTGGTTGCCTCGCGAAATAGCGGCGTGAACACCAACGGCGCGGGCCTTTCAGTTAACGGAAATCGCGGTCGTTCGAACAACTTTCAAATTGATGGTTCGGACAACAACGATCTAAGCATTGGCGGTCCGGCACTGTTTGTTGACAACCAGAGCCAAGTCGCTGAGTTCCAGATCATTACCAACAACTTTTCGGCCCAGTACGGCCGCAACTCAGGCGCAGTCGTTAACATTGTTACCAAGCAGGGCGGCAATGACTTTCACGGCGACCTCTTCGAGTATCACCAGAATTGGGCGCACCTGAACAGTCTGGACAATATTGAGAGGGCCGCCGGTGTACTCAAGCCCGATCAAAACATCTACAACGCCTTCGGCGGCACCGTCGGCGGTCCCATCTATCTGCCGATATTTGGTGAGGGTCACAAGTCCATTTGGAAGGGAAAAGACAAGGCCTTCTTTTTCTTCTCTTACCAGGGAGTTCGAAACCCATTTAGCACCACCCTCCGCGGAGGTTCGCTAAGCATCTTCGGAACAGACACGGCACGTTTGGCCGCAACCTTTCCGGGGAACAATGCAATGCTTGCCCTCGCAACCTTGCAAGGATTTTCCGCCACCAACGTCGGCACGGTGGGCCCCCGAAACGATTTGGGAACAGCCTCTCCGCGTGCTTTCAACCTCGGGACTTTGGCTGCTGGATGCCCCAGAGTAATCACCGTTGGCTCTGCCGCACCCGCAGGCTGTGGCGCTTACACCACCTATATTAATCCGTCGACCGGGGCACCGTTCTTAACGGGCGGCGCGTTTGACGTATTCAATTTCGGCAGTGCGGCCGCTCCTCAGCTATTTCAGGCAGCTTTCGCACAGCGTACTATCGCGGAACCGTACACGGAGAACGAGTGGAGTACTCGATTTACCGTACGGCCCTCATCGAAAGACAATGTCGATTTCCGCTACCTGAAACAGGTGCAGTTCTTCCCAAATACTGGTGCGGGTTCCAACGGTTTTGTGTATGACGTCCCCGCGACGAGTAAGAACCTGGGCGGAACCTGGAGCCGTCAGATCACGAATTCAATAGTCAACGAATTCAAAGCCACCACCCAGGACCTTAATGTGGAGTTCGGCGGAGCCAATGCGAGCTACGGAATCTTTGCGATTCCGAAGCCTGCCGATATCGGCAACACCGTTGCCAGCATTGCTTTTGGCAGCATTTTTGGCCTAACCAGAACAACCACCACCCTGGCCACAATTGGCGGCGCCACCAATCTTCCGCAGGGGCGATTGGTAAAGGTCTACCAGTATGCCGATACCGTGAGCATGACCCACGGTCATCACAGTATTGTTCTAGGTGCTGAGTACAAACACCTCGTTAACACGGTGCCGTTCCTGCCCCTCTTTCAGGGCGCTTACACGTACTCAACAACTTCGGCTTTAACCCGGCTGCTCAATAATGCTCCGTCGGCTTTCTCGGTAACGGCAGGTGATCCCGTCGTTGCGTACAAAGAGAACGACCAGTATTACTTCATTCAGGACGATTTCAAGCTAAGACCAAATCTAACCCTGAATCTGGGTGTTCGCTACGAATATACCGGGCAGCCGATCAATCAGCTGCACGACATCACCCTGGCTCGCGAAAGCGGTTCGCCAAAGGCGATCTTTGATCCGTCGTTGCCAATCAGCATTCGGACCATTCCTTTCGTCAAACCCGATAGGAACAACTTCGCACCACGCATTGGCTTTGCGTGGTCACCCAAGTATGAGGGTGGGATGATGCATAAACTCTTCGGCGAGGATGCTACTGTGATCCGAGGTGGTTTTGCTATTGCCTATGATCCGGCGTTTTACAACATCCTGCTGAACTTGCAGAACGTCGCGCCATTCTCGGCGGCCCTGTCGCTCTCCAATGCAAATGTGTTGGCCTCCACCACCCTTTCGCCAGTAGGTTTGATAGTTAATCCTACGGCGGACAGGGTTCAAGCGGCTGCAACTGCCGCGGGTGTTTTGCCGCTGGGCAAACTGAACCCACTCTTTCTGTCGCAAACGACAGTTGCTCCCGATTTCCATACGCCTTATTCCGAACAGTTTTCTTTCGGGATCCAGCGACAGTTGAATCGCAGCAACGTCTTTGAGGTCAGCTATGTCGGTACTCACGGTGTCAGCCTGTTCCAGAACATCAACGACAACTTTTTCATAAAGCCGTTGGTTAATGGAATCGACCTGGGACCGCTGGGCCTGCCAGGTTTCACTTTCCCGTCATTCTCGAACCTGCTGCCCGCGGGTACTACGTTCCAAACCTGCGTTGACGATACCGCAACACCTTTTGTCAACGAATCGGTCTGCAACGGCCGTCTGAAACGCCAGGCTGGTATTACCGAGAGAGCGAACACCGCGAACTCGATTTATCATTCAATGCAGGCGCGTTATGCAGGCCGCTTCATGAAGAATGCGCTTTCGCTGAACGCTTCGTATACGTTCAGCAAGACCATTGATAATGCGAGTGAAATCTTCGCTTTTGCGGATATTTCTTCAGCAAATGCGCAGAATCCCTTCTGCATTAACCAGTGCGAGCGGGCGCTTTCGAATTTGGATCGTCCACACGCTTTCTCGATGAGTTTCATCTATGACCTTCCCTGGATGAAAGAGCAGCGCGGATTCGTAGGTCACGTGCTGGGCGGTTGGCAGCTCAATGGCGTCCAGGTGCTCACCAGTGGCAACCCGTACACGCCGAATGAAAGCAGCAACCTTTCGTACGGACTCGGTAACACCTACCTGACTTCGGGTGACCGTCCGTTCGTCACGAATCCGAACGCTCCGGTCGACAGCGTAGCAATCAGCGCTGTGGATGCATGGGTGCTTTTTGGCGACTGTTGCAGTCCGGCGGTTCTGCCAACCTCGACCCAGTTCTTTAGCGTGAATACCCATAACCAAACCGGTCAATGGGTACCGATCAATCCCAACTCCGTGCGCTTCGTAATTAACGCGCCCGGCGCTGCCAAACTGTTCGGTACGCCGTTTGGAAACATGCCCCGCAACTATCTGCGCGGCCCGGCAATTAACCAGCTCAATATGAGCATCTTCAAGAACACCAAGATCGGTGAACGCGTGAAGCTGCAACTCCAGGCTTCGGCTTACAACGTCTTGAATCATCCGAATCCGGGCTATGGCGTTAACGCGGCAGGCTACCTGCCAAACGCTACGCTCGAGAACGCGGGTCTCAACAGCGGTGGGTTCCATGACTTCAAACAGATTGAACTGGCCCGTCGTGTTGTTCAGTTCGGTATCCGACTCATCTTCTAAATCGAGTCGCGTCCGAATCTGAAACCTTCAAGGGAGAGCCTTTATGGCTCTCCCTTTTTTCTTACGCGATAAGAGGCAAGCCGATGAGATCGCTGCTAAGTGAGAAACCCGGTCGAGGAGAGCGCCGCGGCATTATCCGACGCTATTCACTTCACGATTTCCAAATCAATCCATTGCGACGCTGTCGTCGCGCCTGATTTTGCTCGCTGGTCCGTAATCATGATCTGCAAGACATACTGTCCGGGGATCAACTGATCGCTGAGCCGAATTCTTCCTTTTGCACTCAATCGTTTTAGATCGATTTGGAGCCGGCCCATGTCGATCGCGGGCTCTTCCTGCGATGCCACAAGTTCGCCTTCATGAAAGAGACGGACCTGCGCCGTCAAATCGGGCAGAGAGGTTTTGGGCCCGGGCGCCGCGTTGTAGACCACATAACCATAGTTCATCAAAGTACCGGCCTTGAATCGTCGTACCGCCGGGGTGGGTTGTGCTTGCTCGCCCTCAGCAGCAGCGGCGTTGTAAACGGCGCTGTCTGAAGACAGGGAAGCAAGGTCCAGAACCGCGCCGCTGATGGCGATTCCTGAAAGCGCCAGACGCCCTTTCTTCAGTTCGGGCACTTCAATAAATTGATAAGCTGACCCGATGCGATCGGTGGCTGAATCGCGAACAGCGGCGCGCAGTTGATAAGGCCCGGACTTCTTTATGGGGACCAGCAAATTGTAGTTCAGCCCATAACGCAGCAGATTCGTATAAGTTTTTCCGCGCGCGCGAACCGTCTCAGTGCGCGACAGGTAATCCGCGATCAAGCCATTCTCGCCATAGCTGCTGGCTAAAACATCGAAGTCGGCCTGATGCCAACCATCGGGCTGATCTTTAAACGTCAGATCGCGCATATCGATGTGCACCAGAGTTCGTACAAACGAAGTCTGCGGCACATTGCCAAACAGTGTGGTTAGTTGCAGCCGCACGTCCGGCGCGGCGAAAGGTGATTCGAGCGACGCCACCAACTGTTCGATCTTCGAACTCGGACCGGCTTTCTTTATTGCTTCATCCGGGACTCCATAGAAACCGGTGCGAGATCGAATATGAAGACCGGGACGGTTGAGTTTCAAAGTAATGGCGTGGTATGGGGTGCGCCCGCTCCGCTTTGCAAACGTCGTCTCCGAAGGGCGATAACCAATCAGGTAGTAGCCCTTCAAATCGTCGACGATGCGACCGATACCTTTGCCGAGATCGTTATTGTTGAAAATCGCGAATCCTCCGGTTTGGTGAGCGAGTTCTTGCAGCGATTGCTGAGTGGCCAGCAGCGCACCATTTCGTTCGTTCAACGTGTCCCGCATCCAGCTTCCTGAAACCAGTTGCGCCCCAGGGTCGCCGGTAACCATGTTGCCCGTTGGACTGCTATCGGCCGCCGTGGGCCCGGTATAAACCAATCCACGAGCATCCAATCCATAGATAACAACTGACGCCTGACTGCTGGCCTGTGCCAGCGCCGCAATTTGGTTTGGATAATCCATCCGGTCGCCGGCATCTGCGTCTCGCGTAAGCCTCTCGCTCAATTCGCCTGGCTGTGGGATCGGCTTTGCACCAATCGCCAGATCTTGCGGGTTCTGGAACATCTCAAAATTGTCGGTGAAGAACAGCAAACTCTTCCGACCGGGGAGAGCCTTTAAAGACAAGATGATGTTGTTCAGAGCCAGTAAGGTACCCTTACGTGATATCGCCGCATCGCCCAGATTCTTAGGGCCGAAAATTCGCACACCGGCCCGATTATTACCGACGTTCCAATGCGCCTTATCAATCGCCGCATACAACTGTCGCTTATCAGCAGTTAATCGCTGCAAGGCTCCGGCTCCGCCGCTGGTGCGAACAATGGCCGCTAAATCTCCCGGCTGCATCTGCGCGTCGACGAACTTCTTCAATCCTGATCGTACGGCCTCAAAACTTTGCAGCGAGAGTGCGAGATCGTCTACCACAAAGACCAACGTGCGCCGAACCTGATCCCTTCGCAAGGGCGAAGGGGGTAGCGGCGGCGCATTCTTGACTGGTAACGGCGGAGGAGTCGAAGGGGAAATGCTATGGCTGTTGTCCGTGGAGACGTAAGAAAAAGCGCTGATTGGTTGCGGACGCTTGTCTTCGAAAATTTCAAAATCTTCCGGGCGAAGATCGCTAACCTGCTTTCCGTCCTTGTCGGTGACGACGCAATCGATCTGCACGAGGTTTGTGCTGACGCGCACCACTTCGTCTTCGCCAGGCTTTGTTTGCGTTGGGTTCTGCGGCGCAGTTTGAGCGATCAGCGATCCAAGAATTGTAAAGTGGAGAGCAGTGGCGAGAAACGGCGATGATTTCATCGTTAGACCTCCCGAAGCTATTAGCGTGGAGAGCACGGTTGAAAAACATCTGGGAGAGCTGGTTAGGAAAGGCGCGCTGACTCTCTTAATCTCGACTAGCGAACTTCAGTGCACGAAACGACTCCAGCAAACCTGGGGCCGTGACGCATACTAAGACTATTTACTTTCATAGCGAGCTGGGTGAGTTTGCCCGGCACTCATGATCTCACCTCATACGGTGCAGCGATCACACAGAATGGTACTGATTCCCGCGCAGCCCTGATCTCACTTATCAATCCGACCGGGATCCTTTGCAGAGACGGCTTGAAGTAAATCTAATTGACGACCGTGAAATCTATGCTGTGGGCCATCGTCTGAGTCTTCTTGTCTGCCAGCGTGTCGGTGATGACTAACGTCAGCACGTAATGCCCGGGCGCGACTTTCGACAAACCCAATTGTCCCATCTTCGTGACGGGTGCAGTTCCGTTACTATCGACGGGTTGCTCGGGTTCGCGAAACAGCTCCTTGTTCCCCTGGGTAATGATCATCTGCGAGTGCAGCTGCGGCTTGCCATCTTTCAGCTTGGGATTGTAGACCATCGCGACATAACGGAGATCCTGCTTGCGATTGAACTGGCG